>DASTCX010000036.1 GCA_035710745.1 Candidatus Eremiobacteraceae bacterium
CCAGGTGACCCTCGGCAAGAACGAGGTCATCATCAACGGCGAGTCGCGTCCGCTCGACGTGCCTCCGATGATGTACAAAGGCACGCTCATGGTGCCGGTGCGCGTCATCTCCGAAGCGCTCGGCGCGTACGTCGAGTGGGAGCCGACGCAGCGAGTCGCGGTCGTCCGCTACTTGCCGCCGACGCCGGTCCCGACGCCTGCTCCGACCGAAGCGCCGACCCCGGTGCCGACGCCGGCGCCGACGCCTGTACCGACCACCGCGCCGTCGCTCGGCTACGCGCAGATCGGCTACACCTTCGGTAAGGTGTATAACGAATTTGCGGCAGGCGAGACCGACAAGAGCGGCTCGGGAAATAACGGCAGCGGCGGCGGATTCGGGTGGCCGACCGTCATCGCGGGCGCGTACAAGTTCAATCCGTTCGCGCTGAAAGTCGACTTCCGCCAAGACGTGTACGATACGACGAACAACGCGATCGGACCGTCGGGCGGCCCCGGTACGACGTTCAACACGATTGACGGCGGCGTCGCGACGATCGATCAGTTCCGCGCCAAGCAATCGACGCTCGACGGCCGGCTCGAGTTCAAGGTCGCGTCGCCCGACATCTACGTCGGCGTCGGCTACCTCCAGGCCGCGAACAACTACGGCTATCCGACGCTTCACGCGGTCGGCGGCGGTCTCGAGAAGCTTCCGAGCTTCAACAGCGGCCTCGATTGGTTCGGCTCCGCGTTCTACTACCCGAACGCGAACGGCACGTTCGTGCAGAACGATCCGACCAGCCCGACCTTCGGCCAGTCGTTCAAGCAGTCGTACGACATCATCAAGTACGACATCGGTTTGGACCTGAACTTCGGCACGTCGCCGTTCTACCTGTACGGCGGCTACAGCGGCGACCGCTACAACAAGAAAGACAACAACGAGCCGATCAATCAGACCCACTCGGGACCGTACGTCGGACTCGGGATCCACTTCTGACAGCACGCCGGAGCGTGTAAATGCGGAGGGCCTCCAAGGAGGCCCTCTTCTTTTTGTAGCCGGCGGCTTTAGAACCGGATGCGCTGCGCTTCGATCATCGCCATGTCGGGCGGATCGTACGGACAGATCGACCAGTCGACCCCCGTCGCAGGCTCGAGCGAGGCGAGCTGCCGCAGAGCCTGCCGCGACCAAGGCGTGTTCGGATAGCGGATCGCGGTCTGCAGATAATAATCGACGGCGAGGCGGTCTGTATCGGGATCGTGCTTTCCCGCCATGACGCCGGCGAAACTGAGCATCGCACCGCGCAGCCATGAGTCGCGCGGAAATTCTTCACCCCACTGCGCGAGCGCCGTCTCGACGCCCATGATGCGCGTACGCTCGAGCGGCAGCGCGAGCGGCGAACGCCCTTCGATCGATAGCGCGTGGATGATGTTGCGCACGCCGAGATTGCTGAGCTTCAACCTGCCGAAGTATTGATCGGCCGGCGCGTCCGGCGGCGTCAGCGGATGCGCGTCGACGGCGACCGTGGCGCGCCCATCAGGGCCGGGAGCGCTAGCGGCGGCGATGTCGGCAGCAGCTGCCGGACACAGCGTCATCAGGCCGGCCGCGGCGGCCAGCAGGGTCGCGACGATCGTCGCGGAGGTGAAGCGAAAACGCATGCGGCTTTCCTTTCCGCATGCGTTTTTCTTTGGCGGGCGGCTTGCGGCCTTCGAGGCGAGCGCTCGCTGCGCGCAGCTTCAGTGCTGCTGTTGCTGTTGGCTCGTCGTCGAGGCTGACGCCGCGGCGCTCACCGCGACCGGCCATACTTTTGCCGACGTCTCCGTGCGCGCGACCACGGCGAAGTGATTGTGCGGGAATTGATGGAAGAGGATATTGCGGCACAGCTGCGCTTGATGGTCGCCGTCGGCCGTGTGCATGTGCCAGAAGTCGTGCGACAGATCGTACGCGCGCCGCGGGATCCACGAGTCTTGCGGATACTTGTGCGCCCAGTCCAAGAGCGCGTTCTCGGTCAGCATGAGACCGCCGTAGTACTGGCTCGCGTGCGCCGGGTCGAAACCCTCTCTCGCACCGGTGTCACGGATCGAGTTGGTGATGCCAAGGATACTCATCTTCATGCGGCCGAAATATTCGTCCGCGGGAGCGACTTTCGGTGCGGGCGCGGCGTGCTTGACGACCGCCGTATGATGGACCGACGTCGATGTGCTGCTCGCTAGCGCGCAAACGGGCGACATAGCTAGCAGCAGCGCGCCGAGCGCGACGGATCTGGTGTGCATCTGTTCTTCGTGCTCCTCGAGACGGTCGAGCTGAAGCTCGACCGCTACAGCCGCTCCGTAGAGCGTGCCATAATTATAGGAGGCCCTCCCACGAGCAGGCGAGTGCGCCCGGTCACGGTACGTATCGCGTGCGTGCAACTCCGCGCTCGGCCGCTGGTCGACGCGGAGATCGCGATGCACGATGTGCTCGGCGGCATAGCGACGAGCGCGGCGCACGACGCGAAGATCGTCGTGCTTCCAGAATGTTCGTACCCGGCTTACGTGCTGCTTAAGCGCTCCTTGCCGGGCGGCGCGCGCGCTTCCGAACGTGCGCTCGCGAGAGTCGCGCAAGCGGCGAAGCGCTCTTCCATCGACGTCTGCATCGGCATGGCGTTGCAAGCGAACGACGGTTCGATACGCAACGAGGCCGTCTACATCGATCGCACCGGCCGCGTCGTCGCGCGCTACGCGAAAGTCTTCCTTTGGAACTTCGATCGGCGTTGGTTCGCTCCGGGCCGCGCTGTGGACGCGTTCGACACTTCATATGGACGACTCGGCATGATGATCTGCGCCGATGGGCGCATGCCCGAGATCGCGCGTTCGCTCGCGCGACGCGGCGCATGGCTCATTCTCGATCCGACGGCGTGGGTAGGCACGGGCGCAGACTACGCGCGCATGGCGAATCCGCAAGTCGAATTCATGATGCGCGTGCGGGCACGCGAAAATGGCGTATGGATCGCGGCCGCCGACAAATGCGGTTCCGAACATGAGGCCGTCCACTACGTCGGAGCGAGTATGATCGTCGCACCGGACGGTGAGCGGATCGCATGTGCTTCCGCCGATCGGCCGGCACTCATCGCGGCCGACGTCCCGATCGCGCGCGCGCCGAAGCCGTTCGTCGTGGCGCTCACACCTTCCGAGCGCCGCTCGCTTCGCTCCGCTTATCGCGCGCCACGGTCCAAGAGCGCGCCGCGCTTCCGGCTCGGAGTCCTCCAGGGCACGCTCGGAAAAGGTCGAGCCGTCGCGCTCGCGGCGTTGCGCGCGCAGGGCGCAGACGCCGTTATCGAAGCTGCACGGAGCGCGGCCGATGCGCGCACGGCGCTCGCGAGCATCCGTGCATTGCGAGTGGCCGTCGTCGATGGAACCGCGATGTTCGCGCCGGAGCCGGCGCGTGCCGCTGCGCTTCGCGGCGCTGACGTGATCGTCTGGAGCAAAGCACCGTATCGCGACGACGTGCGCGACACCGCACGGACGCGCGCGCTCGAGAACCGCGTCTTCGTCGTGGCCGCGCTCTCGCGCGTCGGAAAGGGCGATGCGACGTCACTCGTCGCCGATCCCGACGGGCGGGTGATCGGCGAGGCGCTTGCCGGCAAGGCGTCAGGCTTTGTCGCTCAGATCGACGCTGGCGCTGCGAGTGACAAGCGCGTCGTGCCCGGCTCCGATGCGCTGGCAGACCGGATCCCGAAAGCGTTCGCGCTCTTCGACGCGAAGCGCGGCGCATCGTGATCACGCTCATCTCGCTCGCGCTGTCCGCGCTCGTCATGTTCGCCGGTGCGGCCGAGCACGTCGCTCCGATGCCGGCGCGCGTGCCACCGTCGAACGGCCCGATGCTCATCACCCGCGCCAGCATCGCGCCCGCGTCTGCGCGCGTGTTCGTAGGTTCGTCCCTGCGTCTTCGGGCGGCGTTCGCAGGTGACGCGGGAGGCACCATCGCGTGGTCGCTCATCGGTCCGGGCGCGATCGCTCAGGACGGGACCTACTCGGCGCCGCCGACGGCCGGGCTGCAAGCGATCGTCGTCGCGACCGCAGGCAGCGCGTCCGTGGCATCGGCGGTACTGGTCGTCGCTCCGCCCGCCCAGGATCTGCCGGTCGCTTACGTCGCCTGTTACGATGACGGCACGCTCGACGTCCGCAACGCTTCGACGTTCGACGACATCGGCACGATGTCGACCGGCGACGCCGCAGCGAGCGTGGTGAGCGATGCGCGCACCCACGTCGCGGTCGTCGCGGCCGCTAGCCGCATCGGCGTCTTCGACGTGCGATCTGGCAAGACGACGTTCTCCGCACCCGTCGCCGGCGCTCGCTTTTCCGAACTCGCGATGCTCGCGAACGGCTACGTCGCCGCGACCGACAATCAAGCCTCGGCCGGTCAGGACGGCGTGCGCATCTTCGGTCCTGTCGCTCGCGGTCGAGCGCCGGCGCTCGCAGCATCGGCTCCCGCAGGCGACACACCCGAGGGCATCGCAGCCTCGGCGGACGGCCGGTCGTTCTACGTCACGAACGTGAACTCGAACTCGGTCATGCGTTTCACGTTCGACGGACGCGGCGCCGCCCGCCTCACGGGCGCAGCGGTCACCGGACATCGACCCTTCGGCATCGCAGTCGACGATGCGCGACGCCTCATGTTCGTCGCGGACAACGACACGCCGACGCTCAGCGGCGCATCGTCGCAGCCCGGTCTCGAGATCTTCGCGCTTCCTTCTATGAAGTTGGTGCGCCGCGTGACGACGGGTTCCGCGAACGCGCTTCCCCTCGGCGTCGCCGTCGATTCGGCAGCGGACCGGCTGTTCGTGACGAACGAGGGTGACGGCGACGTCGCAGCATACTCGATCGCGCCGTTCAAACGGATCGCCACGCTCCCCGCCGGGAGGACGCCGTGGCTTCCGTCGATCGACATCGTCCGGGGGACGCTTCTCGTCCCCAACGCGGGCGACGACACGCTGAGCGTTTTTGACACCCGGTCGCTGCGCCCGATCGCGAGCGCGGTGCAGACGTGCGGTTATCCGACCGCGACGGCGTCGCTTTGACAATCGGACAAGCGAAAGGAGCGACGATGCGCGCGGCTTACGCCGTCAGGCTCGGCGGCGACGCGCCGCTCGACAACCTCGAGATCGGCGAGCGGCCGTTGCCGGAACCCGGACGCGGCGAAGTGCGCGTGCGCGTCCGCGCGGTCACGCTCAATCACCACGACTACTTCACGCTACGCGGCATCGTCGGATATCCGATCCAACCGCCGCGTATCCTCGGCTGCGACGCTGCTGGCGTCATCGACGCGCACGGAGCGGGCGTCGCAGATAACGCGCCGCCCATCGGCACCGAAGTCGTGGTCTACCCCGTCCGCTTTTGCGGCGTGTGCCCCGCGTGTTTCGGCCCGGACCCGATGCTTTGCCGCCGTTTCACGATGCTCAGCGACGGCGACGTCGAGGGCTCGCTCGCCGAGTACGTCGTCGTGCCGGCGCAAGCGGCGGTCCCCAAACCGGCTTCGCTCGACTTCGCGCAAGCGGCATGTATGGGAGTGTCGTTTCTCACCGCGTATCGCATGCTCTTCGTGAAGGCTGCGCTCGACCCGGGGCGCAGCGTGCTCGTCCAAGGCGCGGGCGGCGGTCTCGCGACGGCCGCCATCCAGCTCGCATCGGCGGCGGGCTGCTCGGTCATCGTCGCATCCCGTTCGCAGGAGCGCCGCACCGCTGCGCTGCGCATCGGAGCGCATCATGTAGTCGAGAGCGGCAAGGACGCGGCAAAGGCTGTGCTCGGCTTGACGGGCGGCGACGGGGTGGACGCGGTCATCGAGTCGGTCGGCGAGCCGACGTGGGGCACGAGCCTGCGCGCGGTGCGTCAAGGAGGCGCGGTCGTGGTCGCGGGAGCGACCGCGGGCTCCAATCCACCGGCCGATCTCTCGCGCATCTTCTGGCGGCAGCTGCGCATCCTCGGCTCGACGATGGGATCGCTGCCGGAGTTCGTGAGGCTGCTGCGCTTCGTCGACGAGCGCGGCATAAAGCCCGCGATCGCCGCGTCGTACGACTGGGGCGGGATAAGGACCGCGTTCGAGCGGCTTGCGTCGGGAGATCATTTCGGAAAGCTCGTCATCACCATCGACTGAAAAGGGAGCGGTCGAGATTTATCTCGACCGCCGCGGCCTTGCGTTGCTGGAAAGGGAGCGGTCGAGATTTATCTCGACCGCCGCGGCCTTGCGTTGTTGGAAAGGGAGCGGTCGAGATTTATC
>DASTCX010000037.1 GCA_035710745.1 Candidatus Eremiobacteraceae bacterium
CCAGGTGACCCTCGGCAAGAACGAGGTCATCATCAACGGCGAGTCGCGTCCGCTCGACGTGCCTCCGATGATGTACAAAGGCACGCTCATGGTGCCGGTGCGCGTCATCTCCGAAGCGCTCGGCGCGTACGTCGAGTGGGAACCCTCGCAGCACCTGGCCATCGTGCGTTATCTGCCGCCGACGCCGGTCCCGACGCCTGCTCCGACCGAAGCACCGACACCGGTGCCGACGCCGACGCCGGCTCCGACGGCCGCTCCGGTCCTCGGCTTCGTCCAGGGCGGCGCGACGTTCGGCAAGGTCTACAACGAGTTCTCGGCTGGTTCGCGTGATGCGCAGGGCGCGGGCGTCGGCAGCGCCACGTCGGGCTTCGATGGCTCGTTCGTGATCGCCGGTGCGTACCTGTTCAATCCGTGGGCGCTGAAAGCGGACTTCCGACAGGACGGTTACGACACGACCGTGTCGTCGACGAATCAAAACTGTTCGAGCGGCGGTTGCACGGTGTTCACGACGATCGACGGCGGAACAGCCGTGGTCAACGCGTTCCGCGCGAAGCAGTCGACGCTCGACGGCCGCCTCGAGTACAACATCGGAGCGTATCCGGGTCTGTACATCGGCGTCGGCTACCTGCAAGCGTCGAACAACTACGGCTACCCGACGCTGCACGCGGCGGGCGCGGGGCTCGAGAAGCTCCCGTCGTTCGATCAAGGATGGAGCTGGTTCGGATCCGCCTTCTACTATCCGAATGCGAACGGCACGTGGGTCAACAACGACACTTCGAGCTCGACGTTCAACCAATCGTTCAAGCAGTCGTACAACATCTTGAAGTACGACATCGGTCTGAACGTGGACTTCAGCGGCTCGCCGTTCTACATCTACGCAGGCTATAGCGGCGATCGCTATACGAAGAAAGACAACAACGAGCCGATCGATCAGACCCACTCGGGTCCGTACGCCGGCTTGGGCGTCCACTTCTAAACGCTCGCCGGAACCGAGACGAAAGGCGTCCCGTTCGACGGGGCGCCTTTCGCTTATGCCGCGAGGAAACAAAGCCGAACGCCCGCTCGTTAAGCTTAGGAGACGGGACAATCACAGCCCGTCGCGACCAGCGCGGCAGCGCGCCGTTTTGCGCGCTCCGAGCACGGGAAACGATAAGAGGCACTTTCAGAACACAAGACTGACGAGCAACAGATCTCGACGGTATCCTAGGAGGTTCGATCTTGAGAATATTCCAGAAAGCGATGGTCGCAGCGGCCCTGGTGGCGCTCGCGGGAATCGCTCCAAGCTACGCGTATGGCAGCACCGGAACGGCAACATCGGCAACGTCCGGCACGCAAGTCGCGGATGCGATGGCAGATTTCGGCTCCCCGCCCTCGGGCGAGGTGCCTATCATTTTCAACGACCACCACGTGTACGCGAACCCTGACGCGCTGCGTCAAGGACGCGTCCTCGGCGCGATCGTCTCGCACGGTACGCTGCTCGTGCCGCTGCGCAGCATGTTCGAGCAGATGGGCGCCACCGTGTCGTACGATGCGGCGAGCAAGTCCGTCACGGCGCAAAAAGAAGGCGCGCAAGTCCAGGTGACCCTCGGCAAGAACGAGGTCATCATCAAC
>DASTCX010000038.1 GCA_035710745.1 Candidatus Eremiobacteraceae bacterium
CGATCAAGGGCTTGGTCCCCGTCCCCGACGCCGCGAGCACTTTCGTGATCGCCGCCGTCAACGTCGTCTTGCCGTGGTCGACGTGACCGATCGTCCCGATGTTCACGTGCGGTTTCGTCCGCTCGAATTTCGCCTTTGCCAACCTCTGCGTCTCCGTATCGATTATGGGTCATTGCGGAAGCGCCGCAATCGCTCGTTGGCCGGGTATCTCAAGACACGCTTACGCACACCCCGGTTTCGCACTCCGGGATGCGAACCGCTAAAATTCGCGCCCGAGAGGAATTGAACCTCCAACCTCGGCCTTAGGAGTGCCTTGCTCTATCCATTTGAGCTACGGGCGCGCGCGTGAATCGAAAAGCCCTCGGCGGGGATTGAACCCGCGGCCTCGTCCTTACCAAGGACGCGCTCTACCACTGAGCTACAAGGGCGCGCCTGACCGCTGGCCGTTCCTTATACTATCGGAAGGGCGACCACGGCGCAAGGGCCGAGCCGCGCGGCAGGCTCGAGGAAGTCTACTTCCTCTGCACCATGTGCTCGACGCTTTGCACGCCCGAGGCGACGGCCTGCTCGCCGCGCATGAAGAGCCCCACGATCCAGCGGATCGTCGCGACAACGCCGATGATCGCGAAAAGGAAGATGAGCGAGAACGTCCAGGCGGCTGCGTGCAGCAGGTTGGCGACGAACTGTTCCATAGCGTCCTCCGAAAAGAGTCGCACCAGTTAGCAGACACTATAGGCCTATGACCGCGGATTACCTGCCGCGCCCCAACCGCGTCATCGCGAGGGCGCGGCTGATTCCGGCAGCGGCCATCGATTCGCCAGCGGCATGCGTCGCACGCCGCGCGGATACGTTCCGCCTCGGTGTTTCGCCAAATAGTCCTCGGACAGCACAGCGAGATACTCGAAGTTCTCCCACGCCATCGTGTTCCCCATCGCCGCGCGGCTGAGAGCCGTGACCCCCTCCAGCCGCCGCCACTGCAACAATATAAGCCAATTGTAGCGGTCGAGCAACATGTCTCGATCGACGATGCCGCTCTTGACGAGTATGCCCAGCTGTTCGTATGCGTTGCCGACCAAAACCGACGCGCGCCGAATTTCGACGTAGCTTTGATCGACAGCGGGCGCAGGCCGATTCAGCGTCAGCGCTATTTCATACTCGCGATAGACGGGATCTTCCATCGCGGCAGCTAGTTTGTGCCGCACGAGGTCGGCGGCGTCTGCGTATTTCTCGGTCGACAACTCCTCGCCGATCGCCAAGAGCGCGCTGATCTGATTGCCGGCGCGCATATGCTTGAGCTGCACGAGCGCTGCGATGGCCGTCGCTGCGACGATGACGATCGTGAGGATCGGGGCGATCGAGTTGAGGAATTCGAGTGACATGGCGGCCTCCGCACCAGCAAGAACGGCCGCGTGTCAACGTTCGCGACCGTCCCTCGAGGTCTATGGAGCGGGAGACGGGTCTCGAACCCGCAACATCCAGCTTGGAAGGCTAGCGCTCTACCAATTGAGCTACTCCCGCCCGCTGTGTTATCGTTGGCCGAGCGTTTGAAAATGCCCTGGGTTAATAGGCGTTACTACTTCGAGTTTGGGCAGGGTAGGATTCGAACCTACGTAGCGCGTCGCGCGGCAGATTTACAGTCTGCTGCCATTAACCACTCGGCCACCTGCCCGTGATTGGGAATGTGCCTTATCCTACTCGGGTCGGTAGATTTCCTCGGGCATTGCGAGTGCGAACGCAGTCAGGTCGCATCGTTTCCTGCTTTCGCCAGGAGCATCGCTTCAAGCGTTGCCACGCGAGCGCGAAGAGCCGCCGCCTCGATGTGTCCGAACGCAGTCGCGGCGTTTCGCACGAGTGGCACAAGTGCGCGCTGCTCGTCCGGATCGATATCGGCACCGCTCCGATGTGCGCCGTAGACAACGAAGCCGTCGAGCTCGCCACGCATCGTTACCGGAATCGCGAGCACGACGCTAGCCGTACCGTGCGACTCGCCGAAGACCGAAAGCGGCAACGAATCGAGCCGCACTGGTTGGTGCTCCGAACTCAGATAAAGCGGCAGAGCGTCGTTTCGGCCGACTGAGCCCGTAAGCGATACGAACTGCCCGGACGCAGCTGCTTTGGTGAAGGCGGCGCCGTCCATCCGGTAGACCGCTGCGCCGGTCAGTCGGAGCGCCTCTATCGGCAAGCGCACGAGCGTCTGTGAGACGGTGTCTTCGTCTGAAGCGTGGATGATGCCGTTAGCGCTGCGTTCGAGTTGCAGCTCCGCTCGATGGCGCTCGCGAAAGATCACTCGGTCGATGACAACATCGACTCTGCGGTGCGCGGAATTGAGCGAGAAGCCGAGGAGGAGTGCGACGATGATGTCGATGCTCAGGCTTACGCGTGATTCTGCGAATGAGCGGGACAAGACGGCATCGAGCAGCGAGAAGATCGCCACGAGCGAAACGGTGAGCACGCCGTAGACGAGCGTTCGGCTCACGACGAAATCGACATCGACGACGCGCTTCCGGAACATCGCATAGGCTGCCGTAAGCGGCAATACCGCCTGGATCGCGATCAGGCTCGCGTACGCGCCATACGAGAGGGGTCCTGGATAGAACCAACCAGCGATATAGTGCGCCGGCACGACGATGAGCAATGCCGCGATCATCCATCGCAGGCGCTGGCGTGACGCGCCGTCATCGTGCCGATACGAATCGATGAGGCCGAGCAGCATCATGAACAACGCCAAGCCGGCAAAGGCGTCGACGATGCTCAGCCCTCGGTCCGATGCGGCGCCAAAAAGGACTTCCAGTAGTGTCGCCACGGCTGCGGCCGTGAATGTCGCAGCAATCGCCAGCCGCCGCCATGGCGTCCATGGTTGACCCGCAAAAGCGAACGCGAACAGCACGCCGCCGATGCCTGCAAGACTGAAAAATATCGAAAAGACGTACGAGTCCACGTTGAGGAGTATCGGGGGGATTACGTAATTGGAGACCGCCCCCGGCAGATTGATGACCATCAAGCTATAGAGAAAGAAGCCCCAAGTCGCTATCTCCGGTCGCGTCAGCAAGAGCGCGGCGGCAATGCCGATCGTCAAGAACGCGAGCACGAAGCGCAACGCAACAAAGGCCTGGACCGAAGCAGGCTCGGGGTCGGCGACGAGGGCGACCGTCCTCGTGCGACCGCCGCTCGTGACGGTTCCCGAGAGCTTGTCACCCGGGCTCCACGCCACACCTCGGATGACCGCGTAACGCGAAAGTCGTGTGGCGTCACCGAACGCTATGCGATCGCCGACGTGAAGCCCGGCTCGCTCGGCAGGCCCACCGCTGTCCACACGCGTTACGATCGTGCCCGTGGAATTGAACCCGTACTCGCCGAGCGGGAATCCGATGAAGCGCCGGATGTCGAGCGGAGAAAATCCGAGCGATAAGACGATCAGGACGATGACGACGACGAGACGTGATACCATGGAGAGTCGGAACATGCGCCGCGTGTGCTCCTATAGAGCAAAAGGGGCTAGCAACGCCCGGGTCTAGTGCAGTAGGTCGACGCGAGTCGGTGATTCGATCGTCTTTCCTTCGACCTTCTTTTCGACAAACGTCACGCGGACGTGCGTCTTTCCGATGACGAGCTTCGACGGCCAGCCGGTGCACGGAAATTCCGGGCACCACGGCAGCTGTTTTCCTTGGAACAGCGGCTTCTTGAGATTGTCGAACCATAAGCGGTGCGTGTGCCCGTCCGACGTCTTGACGGTCACATCGGTGCCTTCGTTGCCGCTCGCGTAACCGGTGAGCACCCCGTCGATCGTTCCGGCGCGCGCAAGACTCACGCTCGCGAGTACGAGCATCGCGGCAGTAAGACAAACAATGGACGTGCGTCTAATATTCACGTGACCAGGCTTCTCACCTGGTATGACCGTTTTCCTCGATTGGAGCTAGGCGGTCGACTTAACCGTTGCCGGCGGCTTGACGTGGACGAGGCCGATGCCTGCGAACACGATCGCCGCTCCGAGTATCGTCGTCATCGCGATGTGCTCGCCGGCGAAGAAGACGCCGAGGAGTACGGCGATGATCGGCGTGATGTACGTCAGCAGATTGAGCCTGGTCACCGGCATGACGTGCATGAGCGTGAAGTAGGCCAAAAACGCGACGCCGTTGCCGAGGACGATCAGATAGATGATGGCAAGCGTCGCCGTCTGGGTGAAGACGACTGGTTCCGAACGTTCGGTCGCGAGCGCAAGCACACCGAGCACGACCGATCCGATGAGTTGCCCGGGTCCGACCGTTGCGATCGCCGGCACGTTTGCCGCCAAACGCTTCGCGCACACCGACGCGACCGAGGCGCAGACCGCCGCTACCAGCACGGCGATCGCCCCGTCCGCAGGCGCATGCGCTGCCGACACCACCTCCGACCAGAAGATAACCGCAACGCCGCAGAAACCGCAGGCGAGCCCTAACACGTTGATAGTGCTCAGCTGCTCCATACGCAGGACGACGGTCGTGAGAAGCGACGTCACGAGCGGCGTAGCGGCGAACAGCACCGCGACGAGTCCGCTCGGCACCGTTTGCTCGGACCAATAGACGAGTGCGAATTGGCACCCGAAGAGCAACACGCCTTGGATGACGATGTGGATCGCGTACGTCTTCGTCCTCGGCCACTGCGTCCGCATGAGGAACGCAGCAGCGATGAGCAACACGCCCGATATCGCCATCCGCAATCCGGCACCGACGAACGGCGGCACGCCCTCGAGACCGAAGCGGATCGCGAGCCACGTGCTGCCCCATACCCAGCACATGAGCGTGAATAGAAAGGTCGTGCGAAGCGAAGAGCTCTTCGGTGTCGTCATCGTCCGATGTCGGATCTCGCGGTTACGCGACCTCGTTGCGCAGCAGCACGGCCTTGCGGTCGTTTCCCCATCGGTAGCCGCCGGCCGAACCGTCGGAACGCAAGATCCGATGGCAGGGGATGACGAGCGCGATCTTGTTAGCCGCGCACGCGCTTGCGACGGCGCGCACAGCCTTTGGCCGGCCGATCGCTTTCGCGAGCTTCGCGTACGTGGTCGTCGAACCGCGCCTGACCTTTTGGATCGCCTGCCACACCTTGCGCTGGAATGGACTACCGCTCACGTCGAGCTTGACATCGCCGCCCGAGCGGCCGGCGATCCGCGCGCGCACCGAACGCAATGCCGCATTGAGGTGCATCTTGGCGGCACGTTGCGTGGAAGCGTTCACGTCGGCGATCGTCGCTTTTGGGAACTCCGCGCGCAGATCGGCGATGAGCGAGGTGGCTTTGGCTCCGAAGCCGATCGCGGCGATGCCGCGCTCGGTCGTCGCGATGAGCGTCTTGCCGAGCTTTGTCGTCTCGATCGTGTAGACGATCGATTCGCCCGTACCGCCTCGGCGGTATTTGCCCGGGCTCATGCCGAGCGCCCCGTTCGCATGCGCGTATGCCTGCTTCTGGCCGGAAAACCCCGCGTTGTGAGCCGCGTCGAGGACGGTATCGCCCCGCTTCAAGCGCGATTTGAGCGATTCGCTGCGGCGCGTCGCGACGTACATGCGAGGCGAAACACCGGTCGCAGTCGCGAAGACGCGTTGGAAATGCGTCGGACTCATGCCCGCCGCACTCGCGACGCGAGTGAGCGGCAAATCGTCCTCGAGATGCGATTCGATGAACCCGATCGCCCGCTTCACCGCTTCTTCTGCTCGCGTGTCGCCGTCGGGCCGGCATCGCTTGCACGCGCGGAAACCCGCCCTGCGTGCTGCGTCGGTCGAGTCGAAGAGGATGACGTTTTCCGGTTTCGGCGCTCGTGCCGGACAAGACGGGCGGCAGTAGATGCCCGTCGTGCGAACGGCGTAGATCTTCATCTTCATGCCCTTTCCACGCGCGCCGCGAAGCACCCTCGCTTCGCGTTGTGCACGTGCAGATACGCGGTGTTTGTAGCGGCGAAGAAACGCGCGATCAGCGATTCGAGCGCTTCGCCTTCGACGATATCGGCGTCGACCATCATCCCGTCGGCGTCGAAGGCGCGAACGGAAAGCGTTCGCGTGCGAAGCGCCGGTGGGATTTGCTCGACCGCGTCGAACCTGCGGCGCGCGTTCTCTCTGACATAGATCGCGTGCGACGAGCGGTACGGCGTCGATGCCGTTTGATGCTCGTAGTTGAGGAGCAAGACGCTCTCGCCCGGCTCTGCGTCGTCGAGCGTGATGCGACAGGGATAGCCCGGCTTCTCTGCTGCGCTCGTGCGGATGATATGCCGTGCGGCGAGCTCGTCGTCCGACATTTGGAACAAGTCGAGGAACGGTTCGGGCGCAAGGCCCACGATTCGATAACTCATGGGCAAAGCATAACGCGAGGCGCGCTATGCGCGCGCCCCGTTTCTTGCGTTCAAATCCTCGTCGAAAGGACTAGGTGCAGTTCGGCTTGACCGACAGCGTCCTCGTCATGCCGAATTGCGGGATGACTGTGCCGACCGTCCAGAACTCGGTAAGCCGCGGCACCTGCGCCGTCGCGGTCAGGATCCGCACGTCTTTGTTCGGATTCGGCACGATGATCTGCGTCCACGCGTTGCCGTCGAAGAACATCGAAAAGCCTTGCCCGGTCGCCGGGATCTGCCCGACCGCGAATACGCCGGTCAAGCTGCGAGCGGAGATCCCGGAGATGATCGTCGACGGATCGACCGCCGGCCCTTGCTGCGCCGACCAACTCGTGCCGTTGAAGAACTCGATCGTCGACGACCCGCCGCACGCGCCCGCCGCGAAGATGTAGCTCGGCGCCAGCGCCGTCATCGTCGAGAGGCATGCGGTCGATTCAAACGACGTCGTCCAGTTCGAGCCATCATAGTGCTCGATCATCGTGCCGCTCTGGCCGTTCGACGACCAATCGCCGAGCGCGAAGATATTCGTCCCTGAGAGCGCCGCGATCGCGATGAGATCGCTCTGCGTGTTCTGCTGGACCGGGATGTTGAAGTCGACCCACTTCGTGCCCTTCCAGTGCTCGATGAGCTGCTGCGGTCCGTACATAGTATTGCGGAAGCCGACGGCCCACGCATCTTTCCCGCCGATGCCGGTGATCGCGTTGAAGCGTGCCGGTTGCCAACCGCTCATGAGGACCGGCGACGTTGATGTCCACGACGTGCCGTCGAAGTGGAGCGCGATGGGCGCGGCGGTACTCGGATCGTTCGACGTCGTCGCGAAGCCGGCCGTCCAGACGTTTTTGTTGTCATTACCGCCGACGGAGAGCAGCTGCGTGAGCGGCGCCATTCCGACGATCTGGGTCGTCCAGGAGCTGCCGCCCCAATGGTCGATGACGTCCTCGTACGTGCCGGTCGATGCCGACGAAGAATCGCCGACCGCCCACACGTTGCCGACGTAGAACGCGAGCACGGAGTTCAGTTCGTTGACGCCATCGCCCGGGTTCGGCGTCTTGAGCTGCGACCACGTGCACGATCCGGCGAAAGCGGGTTGTGCGACGGTCGTCGCGATAAGAACGGATGAGAGCACGGCGAGCGAGCGAGCGCGCAACGCGAACGACATCATGGACCTCCGGCGACCTGAAGTGATTACAGTCTAACGCGGCGCCTTGACGGGAGCCTAGGGTCGAACGTCCCCTTGGGCGGAGGCTAGGACCGCTACCGAGAATCGTCAGTGCCATGTCGCCGTTCGAGACGATCGTTCCCATCGTTTCGCTGGTCGTCGCATTTGCGACGGTCATCGTCACCGCCGTCCTCATGCACCGCCAGGCCCGAGAGATGGCGCACGAGCGCAACGCGCTCGCGCTCCTCGAAGCGATCGACCGGCTGACGTCGCCGGAACTCATCGCCGCCTTCGACGAACTCGCAAATGCCAACGAGCACTACACGACCGACGAAGATTTCATCGCGCGCTATTCGCAATCGGCAGATTCGCGCGCGAACTTCGTCGTCGGTCAGATGATGGAGACGGTCGCTTGCCTAGCGAGACGCGAGGTGCTCGACGCGTCCCTCATCGTCGACGCCGTCGGCCACATGATCAGGACCCGCTGGAAAGCGCTCGAACCGTTCATCACGCGCCGGCGCCGCCTTGAGAATAACGAATACATCTACGAGAACTTCGAATGGCTCGCGAAGTACAGCGCATGGTGGAAGGACATTCCCCGGCCGCCGCATCCGAACTACGACCCGCGCCAGTTCAGCTGATTCTCTGTAGCGGTCGAGCTTCAGCTCGACCGGAGACGAGCTCGCCTGAAAGGCCGCGGCGGTCGAGCTAAAGCTCGACCGCTACATCCTCAACCTTTTGCTTTTCCGATCGCGTCGGCGACCATCGCGTCTTGCGTCGCCGGATCTTTCCACCGCGCCTGGGCGTCTTTCGACAGCTGGTCGATCGGGTCGTAGTAGAGGAACCACTCGCCGGGCTTCACGCTCGGTGCGCTGTAAACGGCGATGCCGTTCTCGCGATCGTAGTAGTCGAACGAGTGGAGATCGCGCTTGCCGCCTCCGCCGGGTGCGTCGCACAGGAAGAGCGGCGTGTTGTAGCCGGCCGTCGACCCGCGGACGAACTTCTCGATGTCGATCGCCGTCTGGATCGTCGTGCGCAGGTCTTCGACGCCCTTGACCATATCGTGCATGTACACGTAGTACGGATGGACGTTGAGGTATCCGAGGCGCTTGACGAGCAGCCGCATCGTCTCTTTGTCATCGTTGACGCCGCGGATGAGCACCGACTGGTTGCGCACGAAGACGCCGCGCTCGAAGAGCAACCGCATCGCCTTCTCCGTGATCCACGTGATCTCGTTCGGGCTGTTGAAGTGCGTGTGGAGGACGACGTCCTTGCCCATCGTCCGTCCGCGGTCGACGACCGATATCAGCGCCTCGGTCCACGCATGGTCGGTGAGGATCTTGCTCGGCAGAATCGCCGGGCCTTTCGTCGCGAAGCGCATGCGCCGGACGTTCGGGATGTCGAGCAGTGCGTCACCGATGCGCTTAAGGCTCTTCGCCGGCAGTTGGTACGTGTCGCCGCCGGAGATGACGATGTCCTGCAGCTCCGGCCGGGATGCGATGTAGTCGAACGCGTCTTGCCAGCGTTTTGGGTCGGTCGCGAGCTCCGCCTTTTCGACGACGTCGGTATCGCCGCCGATCGCATACGAGCGCGTGCAGAACCGGCAGTACACCGGGCAGACGTTCGTCGGCAAGAAGAGCGCTTTGTCGACGTAGCGATGGGTGAGGCCGGGCATCGGCGAGTCTTCGAGCTCGTGGAGCGAATCGAGAGACAGCTTAGGGTGATCGGGCAGCAGCCGCGACGCGAGCGGTATGAACTGCGTGCGGATGGGATCTTCATACGGATTGGCCCAGTCGATGAGCGCCATCGCATACGGCGACACGCGGACATTCATCGGCGCGCGATGGAAGCCGGTGCGGAGATCTTCAAGGAACTTGGGCGAGACGAGATCTTGGACCGTATTGGCGAGCTCGTCGACCGTTTTCACCGAGTTGCGATACTGCCAGACGTGGTCCAGAAACGTCGGCTCGTCGATGTCTTTGTAAGCCGGTATCTTGCGCCAGAACTCTCCTTGCAGCAGCCGTTCGTGCTCGAGCGCCGACGGATCAGCCGGCGGTTTCACATGTCGGTGCGGTTCGGGCGCGTGGATCTTCGAGATGTCGCTGATGGCCATTGGCTTCCTCGTCGGTCGATGCGAAAATGCGAGATGCGTGCGGTCAGGAGCGTCCGGCGACGACGCTGCGCAGCCGCCTGGGTGCGGCGCCTTGGTGGTCGAGCGCGATGCCGCCACGTTCGAAGGGCGTCGAGAGCACGATGGTCGTCTTCGTGCGGATCATGCCGGGGATCGCCTTGGCGCGCGCGAGAAATTCGTCGAGGTGCTCGGTATTGCGCGTGACGACCTTGAGGACGTACGTCTCCTCACCCGCGACGCTGTGGATCTCGCACACTTCGGGAAGCTTCGATACGTTGTTCGTGAACTCGTCGTACCCGGTCTCGCTCGATGTGTAGCAGCTGACGAAGGCGGTGAGCCCGCGCCCGAGCTGGCGGCCGTCGAGCTGCGCGCTATACCGGCGTATGAAGCCGCGGGCTTCGAGGCGCTTGACCCGATCGTGAACCGAGGGCGCTTTTAGGCCGACGAGCGCGCCGAGTTCGGCGTAAGTCGAACGGGCGTTGCGTTGGAGCGCTTCGAGCAGTCCGATATCGAGCTCGTCAAGGGCTGTGCGGTCGATCATAAGGCCAATTCCGATCTAAGCTCACGATTTGTTCGGTGGCCTTACTATACCATGGAATGAACGTTAGGTTCAAG
The DNA here is from genome assembly GCA_035710745.1 of Candidatus Eremiobacteraceae bacterium. Classification (NCBI taxonomy): domain Bacteria; kingdom Bacillati; phylum Vulcanimicrobiota; class Vulcanimicrobiia; order Candidatus Eremiobacterales; family Candidatus Eremiobacteraceae; species Candidatus Eremiobacteraceae bacterium. The sequence goes on from DASTCX010000038.1 coordinate 10,258, forward strand.
ATGGCTGGGGGCTAACCATATTCTCCCGGGACGCCAGCTCCGAGCGCCAGGTGATGCCCAGGGGCGGCCGCACGAGCTTCGGCATCGGGCTGTCGTCGTAGACATGTGAGAGGCCGAACGCTTCGAGGATGTCGAGTCCGCGGCGCACCTGGACCGGCGATATCGAAGCCTGCCAAGCACCCGTGACGCGGGATGAGCCGGACGACCAAGCCGTCGTCAGGGTCGACTTTGAGAGGGTCGTGTGCGACGGCTTTTTCACGAAGTCGGCGACGCGCCGATCGAACGGCCGCCCGATGTGCGCGAAAATCTCCGGCAACACGGCGAGCGGTTGGGCGGCGAGCTGCTCGTAGAACACGACGCCGAGTTCGCCCGGCTTGAACTGCGAGAGCGGGATGCCGATCTCGACACACCATGCCGCGACGTGCCGCTCGAACGGCGTCTGGCATCCTCGCATCAAGTCGGCGAACGGCGCAAGGTAGTCTTCGACGAGCTGCGGCTGCGAGAGGAACGAGGCTTCGAGGTCGACGTCGGCGCCGGTCTTCGCCCGCGACGCGGCGATGGCGAACGGATGACGGACGATGAGGACGAGCGGCATTCCCGGGAACTGTTCGTAGAGCCAGCGCAGGAACAGGTTCACACGGATATCTTTGATGATGCGCCGAGCGCATATCACCTTGCGGTTGTGTTGGTCGACGAACCATTCGCGGACGAGCCCCGTGACGATCGCGCGAGCCGGGGCGAGGTAGATGCGGCGCGTGTCGTCGGGCCGTAAATAAGTGTGATCGCCGAAATTCACCGACATCGCGACGCGCATCGGATCGAACGGCTCGAACATGAAGCGGCTGTCGTTGCGGAAGTTGAGCAGCTGCGCGAGCCAGGTCGTGCCGCTACGGCCCATGCCGGCGACGAATGTCGCGCGGCGCGGGTCGTTGTCGTGATCGATGTAGTAGCGGACTTGGATGTTGCGGATCGCAGGTCCGAAGAGCATGCGGGCCTACTACTCTATAAATGGAGCGGTCGACCTTTACGATCGACCGCTCCGCCTCTTCCGACCTACGCGGTCACTTGACAGTGACGGTCGCGAGCATGCCGAGGGCGTCGTGGACGAGGCAGTAGTACGTGAAGGTGCCTTTCACCGTGAACTTCAGGCTGAAGCTCTGTCCGGGGAAGAGCGGTCCGGAGTTCACGAGGTGGCTGCCGTCGTACGTGTTGCCGCCGGATGGAGGAGCGAACGGATTCTTGTCGGGCGGCGGCGTGTGACCGGGTCTTGGCACCGTGATCGTGTGCGGCTCGTTGTTGGACTCGTTTACCCACGTCAGCGTCGTGCCCACCGGGATGGTGACCGAGTCGTGGATGACGTCTGTATCGAGGAAACGCAGCACCGTCGGGTTTACCGGAGGTCCGCTCGCGAGGCCCGGTGCGATGCCTGCCGCGAGAGTCGTGCCGCCGTGCGCGAACGGGAATTGGTCGAGCGAGCCGATCGCCGCGTCGAGCTCATGCCTGCTCGAGATCGCGCCTTGCTGATCGTAGTAGCTCTGCGTATGCGGATAGACCGCGCCCTTGTTCTGCACGATGACGACGCCGGCCATCTCAGGATCGTGGAAGAGGCACTCGTACGGATACGTTCCCGGCTTCGTGAATTTGAGCGTGTACTGTTGTCCGGGGAACAGGATCCCCGAGCTCGTGTAGATGTTGCCGTCATACGTGTCGCCGCCGTAGCGCTTGGTTATCGGAATGAACGGCTGCGTCCGCTTTCCGAAAAACGTCACCGTGTGCTCGTTGCCGCCGACGGTCCACGTGATCGTATCGCCTTGATCGATCGTTATCGAATTCGAGAAGAAATTAAGCGCTTGAAAAGCTTGGTCGTGCAGGTTCGCGCCCACCGCCACCTGCCAGTTTTGGCCGGTGTTCGGGTTGAGAGACTTGCCAGGCTGCATGAGCGCCGGCCCCGGCCCGCCAGGGTTGGCCGGCAATCCAGTCGAGCCGCTGCACGCAGCAAGACTGCCGATGATCGCTATCACGAGCATGGCGAACGGGAATAAACTTCGATTTCGAATGCTCACCGACGTACCTCCATCAAGCTTGTAGAGAGCGTGTACGTGAAATGATGAATCCGAATCCGCGGTGTCTCCAGCGTCAGGCTATGCCGATTATGCTAGACTTGGCGCCGCCGAGCCGCAATAGGCACTTCGACCCTAGACCATTTCGCAAGGCGCGAGTGAGCCTCGTCACACCTCCCGCGTGCCGGTAATGGATGGGCGTCGGCCCGTGGTCATATGGGCGAGGATTGAAGAATATCGTCGTGAGCAAAAGCCAATCGTTCGCCGACCCCTTGCTGAAGCTCGTTCGTGCCGTCACGTCGTCGACGTCGTCGTCTGCGCGTCAGCCGCGCCGCGCGCCACGCCTGCCCGTCAAAGTCACCGCGCAGCTTCATATCGCGAAGCAACCGCCGGTCTCCGTCATGTTGAAAAACATCTCGGTCGGCGGTGCGAGCATGACGAGCCACGTCCGCCTCCGCGTCAACGATCGCGTGATCCTCAAAGTACAACTGGCATCGGAGCTCCGCGTCGAGATCCCGGCTCGGGTCGTCCACACCGGCGCGCGGAACAGCGACTTCAAGTGCCAGTACGGCCTCAAGTTCACCGGCATGGCGCAGCGCGACTACGACAAGCTCGCGAGCTTCATCCACGATCCTAAGAACGGCTGGCAATTCGACGCGCCGCCGCCGCCCTGGAGTCCCGACGCGGCCTGACCTTCGTACTTCAGGAACGAACGCGGCTGCGGCCTCGCATTTTGAAAGGGAGCGGTCGAGATTCATCTCGACCGCCGCGGCGTTACCTCGGGCGGACGGCGACGAATACGTCGCGGCCCCACTTGTCGCGAACGATCGTCGGCTCAAATCCTGTTTCGCGCAGCCATACCGTCCATTCGTCACGGCCGAAGAGCCCGTGGATGTGGCGTTCGTGTACGACGACGCGCGTGCCGTTGCGATCGCGCAGCAAGATCGCATAGTCGGTGACGCACGTCGAGTCGGTCGGGTCGGGATCATCATGCCACTCGATGTAGCGTAGTGCGCGGTCGCCATCGTCGTGGCCGCCCATGTCGGCGGATTTCTCGAAGGTTTCGCGGACATGGTCGGGGACGAACAGAGAGACGCCACCCGGCTTCGTGTGCTCCCACGCTGTGCGCATTGCGGCTTTCAGATCCGCCTCGCTCGTCATGTAGCAGATCGCGTCGTGGACGAATACCGCATCGAACGCCCGGCCTAACCGAAGCGTGCGCATGTCGCCCTCGACATGTTCGCACTCAGGATTGATGAAGCGGCTGACGTCGAGCATCCCAGGCGCGATGTCGACGAGCGTCATCGAGCACGAAGCCTTCATGAACGAGGCGTTGTTCCCGCCGCCGCTACCCAACTCGAGCATCGTGCGCGGCGCGGGCGAAATCGTACGATCGAACAGGCTGCTGAAGAACGCCGCTTCTTCCTCATAGTCCGAAGGCTGCGAGAAAAGCGGCCACCACGGCGCGAGTTCATCGTATATCTTCACGTTGTCACTTCACCGTGACCGGAATCGTGGTGCTGTTGCCTTTTTTGTCAGCGATCGTCAACATGCAGGTGCCATCTGATATCGCCACGACCGTGAATGTGTCAAGCGTCTTACCTTTGGTCACGTCGACGATCCCGTCGTCCGAGCTTTGCACTTTCCACTTCCCGGAGTACTTCTTCTCCGAGACCGTGATCTTCTGCGATGCGCCTGGTGCAGCGAGCGTCACCGACGCAGGCGTGACATCGATCTTCGATGCCAAGCGCACGAAGACCGCACCCTTACCGTTGAGCGACCCGCCAAACCACACGTCGCCGTTCGGCGTCACCGTCAGCGCTGTCGCGCGTGCAGTCGGTCCGCCCGGCAACGGGATCGTCGAGATTTGGCCGTCAAGTGCGATCTCACCAAACGACGGAGTGCTATCGATAGTGAAGTCGAGCTTATCAGGCCCATCTGCGACGATGTCCCTAGGATTGCCGCGCACCGCGAAGGCCGTCATCGATCCAGACGGCGTCACCCTGAGGATGTGACCATCGCGTTGCGCATCGTTAACGACGACCCACACATTACCGTCACCGCCGACCGTGAGCCGGAACGGAAGCCCCGATGTGTCGCGTACCGGATACTCGGTGATCGCGCCAGCCGGCGAGACCTTGCCGATGATGCCCCTGACTTGCGCCGATCTCGGCGGCGAATCGAACCCGCAAAACCAGACGTCGCCGCCCGGACCTGCTGCGATCGCTTCGCCTGCGTTCATGAGGTGCGGCTGATACTCGGTCGCGACACCGGTCGACGTGATCTTCCCGATAGCGCCACCATCGCGAGCGACGAACCACAAGTTCCGGTCGGGCCCCAAGGCGAGACCGATCGCGTCCTTGTCCGGCCCGCCGATCGAAAACTCCCTTATCGGTCCATCGGGCATCCGGATCTCGCCGATCTTCCCGAACCATTCGGATACCCACATGTCCCCCTTCGGCCCGGCAGCCACTGCGACCGCACCCGCTATCTTACTCGGCATAGAGATCGTGTCGTACGAGCCGTCAAAGGCGACGCGCAGTACCGGCGCATCTACTCCGCCCGGTATCAGCCAGACGTGCGTTGAGAATCCGGCCGCGATGGCGAAAACCGGTTCGTCACCGAGCGAAGTGAACACGGCCCAACCTGGATACTCCGCGCTCGCCTGGACGGCGCGCGGTGCGGCCGATTTTTCGCGGCTGCGACCGGCGGGCGTCGATGATTTCGAGCAAGCGACAAGGCACGATGCCATCGCGACTATCGCGATTGTAATGTGGAGAGGTGATCTTTTCACGCTGTTCATTATATCATCAATCACGCCGAAGCCGGCGCCGTGGAACGACGTACCACATGAGGAGCGTATACGCCAGCACCACGAGATAGAGCGCGGTGAAGAACCACAGCGGCATATCCCAGTGCATAACGCGCGTGAGCACCGCCTGCGCGGCCGGCATCTGCCCTGCGGCGCGCCCGGCACGGTCGAGAAGATCGAACTCCCACACGCTGAGGAAGCACGTCTGCCCCAAGACCTTTTGTAGCGCGATGAGGATGACGATGCCGAAGTGCGCACCGCGCCACCAAATCGAATAGACGAACGGCCATCCGAGGCGCGCACCGAGCGGTATCGCGATCATCCCGAAGACGACGAAGGACGCGATGAGCGCGTGGACCGTCAGGACGAGCTGGGCGAGGTGAAGGGCGCGATCCTCAGACATCCCGGACTGGCGTTCGACGGTATCCGCCCACGAGCCGCCTGTTTAGTGATACCGGTCGCACTGCCGGACACATGGCGGGGCGTCGGGGCGGCTACAAGCCGATGAGAAAGGTAGCCCTCATCGGGCACCGATTCTTCTTGCCTACGAGCCGGGGTATGGACCAGCTTTTTTCTACCGAGCATCTCCTCGCGCAGGCCGCCGAACAAGCGCCGACGACGATTCTGCTCCTGCATGCCAAGCCCGGCGATAGCATGCCCCGCATCATCTACGCAAACCCTGAAGCGCAGGCGTCGACAGGGCACGCGCCGAGTGACCTCATCGGCAAGCCGGTCTCGATCTTTCACGGCCTCGAGACGGACGCCGTCGCCTTCGCGCAATTCCGTGCAGCCGTCCTGAAAGACGGCGCCGCCAAAATCCGCGCGCTCGAATATCGCAAGGACGGATCGACGTTCTGGGTCGAGTTGTCGAACCGCCGCATCGGCGATCACCCGGACGGCGGTGCGATCATCCTGAGCGTCCGGCAGAACATCGATGCAGAGATGCGTCTGCGCTACATCGTCGATGCTTGTTCGGACGTCATCTCACGCCACGACTCGGCGGGCCGCTTCACGTACGTCTCTCCATCGTGTGCCGACGTCCTCGGTTTCAGCGTCGACGAGCTGATCGGCACCCGCCTCGAAGACTACATCCAATCCGAGGATCTCGTCCGGCTCGAGGGGCAGAGCAGTGAGTCCGACGTCTATGAATCGACGTATCGGATGCGCAGGAAGGATGGCGTGTATATCTGGGTCGAGGCGCGTGGCCGGATCGTGCGCGCAGTCGACGACCAGCGGACCGTCCGAGAAACGCACCTCCTCACGCGCGACGTCTCTCGCCGGATGCGGGCGGAATCTTCGCTCCACGAATCGGAGCGGCGCTACCGGAACCTTTTCGAGACGAGCCCGATCCCGATGTGGATCTACGATCCCCAAACGCTCGCGCTGCTCGCCGTCAATAAACGTGCCGTCGACCAGTACGGCTTCACCCTCGACGAATTCGCCGCGATGAAGCTCACCGACGTGCGGCCGCAAAGCGACGTCCCCCGCATGCTCGAGCGTATGGGGCAGCGGGATTCACCGTTCCACGACCACGGCATCTGGACGCATCGGCGCAAGGATGGATCGCTTCTCGACGTGCACGTCACGTCATCGGAGATCGAGTGGTCGGGTAAAACGGTCCGGCTCGCGCTACTGCGCGACGTCACCGAGAAAAAAGAGGCCGAGGAGCGTCTTGCGTTCCTCGCGCATTTCGACACGCTCACAGGCCTGTCGAACAGAGTTCTCTTACGGGATCGGCTCAGCCAGAGCATCGCGGCGGCCGGCCGTAACAACCGGCTCGTCGGCGTACTGTTCATGGACCTCGACCAATTCAAAGAAGTCAACGACTGCCTCGGCCACACGTCGGGCGACATCGTCCTGCGCGACGTCGCCGCTCGGCTCAATGCGGGAATGCGCGAAGGCGATACGCTGTGCCGTTATAGCGGCGACGAGTTCATCATCGTCCTCAACGACGTCGCGTCGCTCGACGACGTCGCTGCGTACACGACACGAACGCTCGCCGCTCTCATGACGCCGCACGTCATCGATGGGCGCGAGATCACGACGACCGCGAGCATCGGCATCAGCGTCTATCCGAACGATGGGAACGATATCGAGACGCTCGTCCGCCATGCCGACGTCGCGATGTACCAGGCGAAAGCAGAGGGGCGCAACGCCTTCCGCTTTTATCAGCCCGCGATGCAGGAGTCGGTCTCGCACCGGATGGTCGTGCAAAACGATCTGCGACGAGCGATCGAGCGCGAAGAGTTCGTCCTCCATTACCAACCGATACTCGACCTGCGTTCGGGCAAGGCGATCGCCGCTGAAGCACTCCTCCGCTGGAACCATCCGGAGCGAGGGCAGGTCGGCCCGGGCGCATTCGTCTCTATCGCCGAGGAGACCGGTCTTATCGTTCCGATCGGCCGCTGGGTCCTCGATCGCGCGTGCCTCGACCTCGCGGAGTGGAAAGCGCAAGGCTTGCCCGACGTCGACATCAGCGTCAACGTGGCGCCGCGGCAATTCCGGCGCTTCGAGCTCATCGATGAGGTCGCCAACGCGCTCATCATCGCGTGCGTCTCCCCGAAGCGGCTGCGCCTGGAGATCACCGAGAGCTTGCTCATGGACAACGATCTCCAAGCGCTCGACATCATGTCGAAGCTCAAGTCGACGGGCGTGCGAATCGAGCTCGACGACTTCGGCACCGGCTACAGCTCTCTCGGGCGCATCGGTGCGTTCCCCATCGACGGCCTCAAGATCGACCGGTCCTTCGTCGGCAAGATCACCCATGACGAACATTCTCGCGTCATCGCTCGCGCGATCATCGGTTTGGCGCAAAGCCTCGGACTCGGCATCATCGCTGAAGGCATCGAGACCGCCGATCAGGTCGAGCTGCTCACCGCGTTCGGATGCACGCAAGGCCAAGGTCACTTTTTCAGTCAACCGGTACCCGCGCACGAATTCGCCCAATGGCTCGCGCGGCAGAAGGCGGCGGACGGCACGCTCAAGACGCCTGGCGCCAAACATCGTCGCCGCGGGCGCTTCCAAGAAGCGATCGAAGGCTTCGAGGCTCGCCCTGCGGCGAAACGCGCGGGCGGCGGATAGCGCCGGTAAATCCCGAGCCCTGCGTCGGTAAGTTCGGCTTTTGCGCGGAGACCCGACATCGCGTGGGACTCGCTATCCGGCTGCGCAAAAATTGCGGCATGAAGAATTCGTGGGCGATGGCCCTTTGCACCGTCTGCCTCACGTCGACCGGCGTCGCTCGAGGCACCGACATCGCGAGACCGTCCTGGCTCCCGGCGGATGCGACCGCCGTTGCCCCATGCGTCGAGGCGCTCGGCGACATCTATTGGAACCCGAAGCGGCTGCCGTTCGGCCCGACCTACGGGGTTCACGATGGGAAACCGGTCTTCGAAGAAGTGATGATCTCGCAACGCGACTTCGAGAAGGGCTTCGACCTCAACGACGTCGGCAAGCCGGTGCCGCCGTTCCCAGTCGACCACATCGACATCTGGTTCGCACCGCACGGCCACGATGGATTCCCGTCGCCGCACTATGACATCATGCTCGTCTTCATGCCGCACGCCGAACACATGCATCTGTGCGGCAACAAGAGCGGCGCCATGCCGGACTTCGTGTTGCAGAGCGGCGGATGATGCGGTATGCCGAGCGGAGGGCGCACCGCGCTTCGCTCGGCATACCACTAAAAGCGCGCCCTAGAAGCGCTTCACCCCCGCGGTCGCGTTCGCGATGATGACATTTGCCCCGACCGGCAGGCCGAGCGTATTGTTCGTCGTCACGACGAGATGGATCGCATTGACGACGATCTTGGCTGAGTGCGCACCAAGCGATCCGTGTTGCTCGTTGAGCACCACATAGCCGAGGTTCGCGATGTTCACCATCGTATTCGGCGCGGGCGACGACGAGATCGGAATGCCGGCGATCGAACCGTTGACGATCGTCACCGATCCGGATCGCGAAGCCGATCCGTTGAGCGCGGCCGACGCGTCCGACGTCACCGCGTCGGCGGCGATGAGTCCGGCGAGCACGTTCACGTTTTGGACCTGCGACTGCGCTCCGGCAGACGACCCACTCGACGAGACTTGGCCCATCGCCGTGTCCACCATCGTGCCGAGATTCGCGAACGTCAGCGTCAACTGCGCGAGATCGTCTTCGGCTGTTCCGCCCGTGCAGGGTATGCGCGCCGGTGCCCACGGTCCGCTCTTCGCCGAACCCGGACCGACAAGTCCGGTCGCGAGCAGGGCATACGAGCTCGCATCGACGGTCACCGGTACCGGCGGCGTCGCGATGCTCGAGTCTGCATGGCCCACGATGATGCTCGCGCCGATCGGAAGGCCGAAGCTGTTCGACTGCGTGATCCGCACATGGATCATATTCACGGTGATGCCGGTCGCGACGGAACGGTTACGGCTCATCAACTCTTCGTTCAAGATGACGACACCTAAGCCACGCAGCGGGATCCGCGTGTTCGGGGCCGGCGTGCCCGAAATCATTTGACCGCCGACTGTAAGGCCGACGAACATGGAGCCGCTCGCATTGCTCGACGCCGACCCATTCGTCAAGCCGCTATTGGCGACGGCTTGGACCGTCGTGGCGGTGATGACGCCACTAAGAACATCGACGCCTTGGATGACCGAAGAGCTTTGGACCGCGACGTTTGACGAGCCGTAGGTGCTCGTCACCATATCCGACGCGGTGCCTGAACTCGTGATGATCGGCTCGAGGGTTATCGAGGCGACCGAGTTCTGATCGGTGGCCGATCTCGTATCGCAGGCGAGCGATGCGGGCGCGATCGGCCCTGCCGACAGGTTATTAGGGCCGCCTATGTTCGCGTCGATCTTTGCCGCGTACGCGTCTCCATCGGCGATCGCCGGCTGATGCGCGGCGAACGCCGCAGTCCGGCTCGCAGCGAGGATGATCAAGAGCCCAAGTGCCGCCGTCCATGTCCGCTTCATTGGTTCCCTCCTTGTGACAGCCCGGGACCCATTCGTTCGCGATCCGACCGTGAACCGAGCCCAGGTCATGAACCAAATGTAAAGCAGCGGCCATTACACGCTGGGAACAGTTCGCGCCTAGACCTGGCGCTTTGGCAAGTTCCGGCCCAGCGGCAGGTTGGCCGGGAACCAGGGCTGCCGGTCGATAATGCCACTAGAGGACTTTGCGGCGATGAGTTCTTCGACGACTGCTACAGCCGGAACGCGTGCGTCCCTGATCGACGCGCGGTATCTCATTTCCATTGCGCTTGTCGCGACGGCCTACATCGTTTTCGCCGAGATCGGCTTCTCGATGGCGTACGCGACGAAGCAAGTCACCGCCGTGTGGCCGCCCGCCGGTATCGCCGTCGCATGCCTCCTCGTCTTCGGCTATCGGATCTGGCCGGGCGTTTTCCTCGGCGCGTTCGTCAGCAACGCGCTGAGCCACGAACCGCTGTTGACCGCCGCGGCGATCGCCGTCGGCAATACGGCCGGGCCTATCGTCGGTGTTTATCTGCTGCGAAGCATCGGGCGTTTCGATCCGGCGCTCGAACGCGTCGGCGATGTCATCGCATTCGTGCTGGTCGCAGCGGCGGCGGCGATGACAGTGACGGCGACGAACGGCACGTTCAACCTCGCGTTATCCGGCATCATCCCGTGGTCGGCGTTCGCGCCGACGTGGCGGCTTTGGTGGACCGGCGATGCGATGGGCGTCCTGATCTTCGCACCGCTCATCCTCACCTGGCTCACACCTACCATTCGCGCGCGGGTCACGTGGACGTCCGCCGTCGAAGCGGCGGCGTTGGGCGTGGCGCTCGTAATCGTATCCGCGCTCGTTTTCTTGAAACCGCTCGCGTCCGGCTACGACGTGTATCCCGTGCTCATCTGGGCCGCGTTGCGATTCCGACAGCGCATCGTCGCCCTCGCGGTCGTCACGATATCGGCCATCGCGATCTGGGGATCCGCCCACGGGCTCGGACCGTTCAGCGAAGGAACGCTCGACGTCCGGCTGAGCGAGCTTGTCACGTTCGTCGCGATGCTCGCCGTTAGCGGGCTCATCCTCGGAGCGGTCATCGCGGAGCGCCGTCAAGCCGGCGCGCAGGCGGTAGCCGCAGAGCAAAGATTCCGGCTGCTCGCCGAAACGGTGCCGCAAATGGTGTGGATGGCCGACGGCTCAGGCTGGATCGACTGGTGTAACGAGCGTTGGTACGAGTTCACCGGGCAGACGGCCGACGAAGCGGCCGGGTGGGGTTGGCAGCGCGCGTACCATCCCGACGACTATCAACGGATGATGCGCGATTGGCCGCGTTCGATCGCGACCGGCGAACCGTTTTCGATGGAGTCGAGGATCCGGCGCCACGACGGCGGCTATCGCTGGTTCCTCGTCAGGGCGGAGCCGATGCGCGACGAGCGTGGCACCGTCACGCGATGGTACGGCACGAACACGGACGTCGATGCTCAAAAGCGCGAGCTGCAGCAGACGACTCGCATCGCGGACACGCTTCAGGCCTTCTTCTTGCCCGGCGCACTGCCTCAGCGGCCCGACGTGCGTTTCGATGCGCTCTATCTGACTGCCGAGCAGACGGCGTTTGTCGGCGGCGATTGGTACGACGCGTTCGATTTCCCCGACGGCCGGATCATGGTTTCGATCGGCGACGTCGCGGGCCATGGCGTCGCCGCGGCGATGACGGCCGCCCGGATGCGCCAGAGCATTCTCGCAGCAGCGCTCGACGCCGACGACCCTTCGACGATCCTCGCAAAGACCAACGACCTGCTGCGATTGCAAGAAAGCACGATCGTCACGGCGCTCGTGGCGCTCATTGACCGCGACCTCCGAACGATGCGCTTCGCGAGCGCGGGTCACCCGCCGCCCATCATCGGCGCATCGACTATTCCGGCTCGTATCCTCTCATGCAGCGGCATGCCGCTCGGCGTCGACACCGATCTGCGATTGCAGACGCATGTCGTGCCGCTGGCGCCGGATGCGGTCGTGCTCTTCTATTCCGACGGCATCACCGAATTCAAGCGCGACGTTTTGGCGGCCGAAGCGGCGCTCGTCCAAGCCGTGTCGGCTATCGTCGAGACGGATACGTGGCCGCGGCCGGCACTCGCCGTCCAGAGCGCCGTCATGGGCTCGAACAAGGCGACCGACGATGCGGTGATCGTCGTGCTCCAGTTGTCGCCCGCGCCAAACGGTCCGATCTCGGTCGACCCTGCCGGTCGGAAGACGTGGTTGTTCCACTCGAGCGACGCATACTTCGCACACGCTGCCCGCCACGAACTCATGGCGTTCTTGCGCGACTACGGCGCTTCCGAAGAGGACCTCGCGCGCTCCGAGCTCATCATCGGCGAGCTCCTTGCGAACACGGTCAAGCATGCGCCCGGCGTCGTACGCCTCGAGATCGACTGCCATGGAGTCCATCCGGTGCTCACGATCTCAGATGCAGGGCCCGGCCTTCCGAATTTCGCCGTCAAGCTGCCCGACGACGAATTCGACGAAGATGGCCGCGGCCTCTATCTCGTCGGCACGCTCGCCGATGCTGTGAGCGTCGATTCGAACGACGGCATCGGCACGACATTGACAGTCGCTCTGCCGATCGCTCGCGCCGCTCGAACGTCTTGGCACGCTCCGTCATAACGCACGACTGCGCAGATTTTTTCATTCACCGTTGTTTCAGCGGTCGCTGATACGCTGGCCGCCACTGTAGCACGCCGACTAGAGTTCGGCGACATCATGGAGGTTCGCGTTCGATGCATTTTTCATCTAGGCGTGCGCTGCCGATGTTGTCGGCAGTCGTGCTTGCACTTGGAGCGTTGGATCTTTGCGTCGCGCAGGCCGCCGCGGCGGGAGGCTATCAGCAGATCAACCTGACGTCGAACGTGCCCGGCATGGCGCACCACACGGATCCGAACCTCGTCAACGGCTGGGGCGCTGCGTTCTTCCCGGGCAGTCCCTTTTGGCTGTCGGATGAAGGCACGGGACTTTCAACTCTCTACGACTCTCACGGTGTGCCGCAGGGCCTCGTCGTCGCGATCCCGGCTGCGCCCGAGCAGCCCGCGGGAACGGCGGGCACGCCGAGCGGCATCGTCGCAAACCCGACGAATGCGTTCGTCGTTTCTGAAAACGGCGCGTCAGGTCCGGGCATCTTTCTCTTCGACACGCTCGATGGCACGATCAGCGGCTGGAATCCGGGCGTCGATCTGAATCACGCGATCGTCGCGGTCGATAACTTCAGCTCGCATTCGCTCTACACGGGACTAACCATCGCCAAGACGCGGCACGGAGAGCGGCTCTACGCCGCCGATGCGGTCAACGATCGGGTCGACGTGTTCGACGGCAAATTCCAGAAGTTATACTCGTTCACCGATCCAACCGTATCGCATAAGCTGGGCGTCTATGGCGTCCACCTCGTCCAGGGCTTCATCCTCGTCACCTTCGGCAGTCAAGCGAGTAACCAAGGCGGCGTTGTCGACATCTTCGATTTCAACGGCCGGCTCATCAAGCGATTCGCGGCGAACGGACCAGGCGGGGCGCTCGAAGCGCCGTGGGGCGCCGCCGTCGCGGGGCCGCATTTCGGTCAGTTCAGCGACGCGCTCTTGATCGGCAATGAGGATGACGGACACATAAGCGCGTTCAACGCGAAAACGGGCGTGTTCTTGGGCCAGATGCAAGACCCCACGGGCAAGACGATCGCTATGCCCGGCTTATGGAGCCTCGAAGTAGGTTCCGGCGGCGGCGCCAATGGAAATGCCGATCAGCTCTATTTCTCGGCCGGTCCAAACGGATACGGCGACGGGTTATTCGGTAGGTTCATACCAGCTCCCTAACGCGAGGTACGCACTTCGATCTCCTCGAGTCCGCCGGACTCGGCCTCGATGACATCCTGGCTCGGCGGGAAGTGGCGCTGCGCGATCATCGTCGGAACGATCGCGGTCAGGATGACGACCGTCACGAGAGCCGTGTATTGCGCCTGCGTGACGTACCCGTGCGTAAGGCCGTATAGGCTCGAGATCGTGCCGAACGTCAAACCGGTGGCCATCATGAGCGTGAGGTAGGCCGCGTCGCCGGCCTTGTAACGAAACGCGCGGGCTGCGGGGAAGACCGCGATGACTTTTGCGACGACCTTCACGGCGAAGAACGCGGCGATAGCCCATACGCCGGCGGCCGCTTGCGTCAACGATACGAACGTGCCCGCTTTGATGAAGTAGAACGGCGTCAACAAGCTCATCGTCGTACGCCGCAGACCCCGTGAGAATTCCCTATGGCTCAGCAGAAAGCCGGCGCACGAGAAGCCGAGGAAGTACGCGGGTAGGACGCCTTCGCTGTTCGCGAGCGTCGCGAGGCCGCTGAGCAGGAAGATGATCAAGAACAGGAAGCGCGCACCTGGTTCGCTGACACGGTCTCCAAGCCGCACATAGAAGTTCGGCACGAAGCGAGGCGCGAATGCGATCACGACGAAGCTCACGCCGACGAAGAGCGCGAGCCATGCGTTGAGGTTCGAAAAGAGCAGTCCGAGCGCGACGACCGTTCCGAGATCGGTGATGAAACACGCCGCCAAGATCAGTTGTCCGAAGCCGGTTCCCGCAAGTCCCGATTCCACCATGACAGCGTAGACGACCGCCACCGACGTGGTCGACATGGCGGTGCCGGCTATCTTCGCCGCGTTCAAACTCCAATGCGCTCCGAAGAACGCAAATACAAGAGCTGCGAAAAACGGAGCGGAGAACGACAGGGCGCCTATCGCGACCGCAGGCTTCCATTGAGCCTTCAGGACCTTCGGATCGATCTCGGCGCCGGCGAGAAATGTCAGCATGATGCTGCCGAAGCCCGCGATGAAGTCGATCCAGACGTTCGATCGCAACGCGATGAGATTGCCTGCGAGGATTCCAAGCAGGATTTCGATGAGCGCGGCCGCGATGGCGAAGCGGATGGAGATAAGCGAGCCGAGCAGAGCGAGGGCCATCCAGATGGCCGCGATGAGCCAGGTGTTCTGAAGTTGGCCTACGTCGACAAAAGGATGCATGTGTGATTCCTAACGGCGATTTTGCAGCAGTCAGGAGTCATCGGCTCCGGTCGGAGCGTTTTTGCATCGCTGCTCGGCGGACTCCACCGCCGGCCGAGGGTTTACAAGTTCGACAACCGCCGTCCTGCGGCTAGTGCACGATGATGACGATGCGCATCTCGTGCGAGTTGTAGTGGAATTGGCATCCGAACATATAGAACCCGGGCATACCGGTCTCGTATATCAGCGACTTCTTCCCCGGGTTGATCGGTCCGGTCGCAAAGCCGGACGAACCGATCGCGGTTCCCGCAGCCGACTGGGTCGTCGAGCCGTTGAATGAGCCAGGCCAAGGGGCCGAGTTCGACGTCGCGTCGCCGAGGAATGCCGCCGAGTGCTGTATCGTATCCAGGTTCTGGAACTGTACCGACTCTCCGGCCGTCAAAAGAACGGTCTGCGTCTACGTACCCGTGCCGACCACGTTTGCGTGCCCTGGCACACCGCGCAGGACCGGGGGACTAATGGAAAGATGACCCCGGTCATATGAAAAACGTCCGAGGCCGAATAGGTTGCCTTCGGCATCGCGAACGATGTGTCTCGACTCCGGATTTCAGAAGCCGACGGAGGGACTTGAACCCCCGACCAGCGGTTTACAAAACCGCCGCTCTACCAACTGAGCTACGTCGGCGCATTCGCTGAGTGCCTTATTTGGTGCGGGTTTGGCGAAATCCGCCCCTCTCCTATCGATGCGAAACGTCGGTTCGCGGTCACGGTTAGGTCACAGACAAATTCCACCTGGGCTGATCTTGCTAGGGTATGCCGCTTCACGAGACGCCGCCAAGTGCTCGCTGGATCGCCAGCGCGGCGGTATCTTCCGCAGACGGAATATGATGGGCGTAGACGTTCAGGGTTGTCGTTGTATTGCTATGACCGAGGTTAGCCGAAACCGTTGTGACCGGCATGACCTGAGGCGGGGTTTCAGGCAGCTGGTTCCTGTGATGGGTTGATCAATAGGGTATCCGCGAACTCCTTGGGTGTACGACCTCTGAGCGAACTATTCGGCCGGACTTCGTTGTAATCGGTCAGCAATTCCGCCGCTGCGTTGCGAGCCTGATCGAGCGTCAAGAACGAATGAATGTTGAGGAACTCGTCTCGGGCTTTTCCGTTAAGTGATTCGACGTGCGCGTTCCGGATCGGCTTACCGGGATCGATGAAGTGCAGCTCGATTCGTTGTTCGGCTCCCCAGGAGAGCATCGTGTGGCTGGTGAGCTCTGCGCCGTTGTCAAAACGCAGCGTTCGCGGCAAGCCACGCACGAAGCCGATCCGTTCGAGCACCGCGATGACCCGACGGCTATCAAAGCCGCGCTCCACCTCGGTTGCCAAGCATTCTCTGGTGTAGTCGTCGACGATCACGAGTACGCGTAGTCGCCGTCCACTCGCCAGCGTATCGTGCATGTAATCGAGCGACCAACGCTCGTTGGGCGCGTGGACCGGAGCGATGGCGTTGCCGCGCACGTAGCGCACCTTGCGTTTCTTACGCGGCCGTACTTGCAGCCCAAGACCCCGATAAATGCGGCGGAAGCGATACTCGCCGACGCCGTCGTACTCGCGTCGCAGCACGATCAAGAGGCGCCGCCAACCCCAGCGCGGCCGCTGGGTCGCAAGCTCTTGCAGGCGACTCGCGATCGGCTCATCCGCCCTCGGCTTGCGACGGTAGTACAGGTTGCTGCGCGCGTAGCCCGCGAGCGTGCACGCGCGCAGCGCCGAGATCCCCCGGGTCTGCAAGGCTCTCACCGCGTCTTGCCGCTGCGAGAGCCCCAACCGTTTTTTTGGATCAACTCCCGCATCGCCTCGACTTCGAGCGTCAGCCGAGCGATGACGCGGTCTTTGCGATGGGCTTCGTCTTCGAGCTGTTTGAGACGCACGAGATCGCTCGTCTCGAGGCCGGCGTATTTGGCGCGCCACGCCCCAATCGTGTTCGGATGGACGCCGTGCTTGCGGCCCAGCTCGGTCGCGGTCGCGCCGGCGTCGAGTTCCTTAAGGATCGAGACGATCTGCGATTCGGTGAAGCGGCTCTTCTTCACGTGAGTCTCCTTGGCGGGCCTTACGCCCGAGAACTCACAGCTTCCGCCTGTCCGAAATCACCGCCTCAGGTCACAAGGAACTGGCATAACACCCACTCGTCATAAGAGTAAGGAGTAGCAGCGGTACACGAGTTCTCATTGCTTTTGATCTCAACGGCAATTTAGAAGGGCCCGCTGACCCGAGATGTTCTCGATGTCCACGGTCGCGTCCGCTTTTAGAACGTGATCGTGCCCGACCAGTGATCGGTGTATGTGCCGTTACTACTGTTGCACGTAAAGGCGACGGTTCCGCTGCCCGTCGCGTTCACGAACTTTCCGGTTCCGCTTATCACGGTGAACATCACCTTTTGTCCAAACCGGGGCGCGCAAGGTGTACCGGTTTGGAATCCCCTGAGGCTTAGGCCCATCGTGATTGAATTCTGCGGATGGAATTTACTCGTCAGGATTGTCTGGCCGCTCCAATTGCACCCCGAATGGACATCACCACGAAGAGAACCGCTTTCCGTGCTCTTGCGAATGAATGACCCAAAGCCGACTCCGGTGTATCTGAAAGAGCCATCTCCGTCGGGCGGATTGCAGACTCTTAGGCTCTGGCTACCCGAATAAGTCGCGCTAAAGGCTCCGCCGCGCTGTTGTACGGAAAGCGTGACGGTTTGCAAATGAGTCGGAACACTCGGGACCGCGGCGCATCCCACAAGCACTAACAATGCTACCGCCGAAATCAAACGTCTCATATCGCCCTCCAAATTCAGAACGTAATCGTGCCCGACCATTGGTCGGTATAGGTACCGTTGCTCTTACAGGTGAACTTCACGGTCCCACTACCAGTCGCGTTCGCGAATCTTCCTGTGCCGCTAACAATAGTGAACTTCACGGTGTGACCGAAGTCTGGATGGCAGGGCGTATTATCCTGGCCAGTGCCGGACCCCATGAGGAACAGGCTCACCTTCACTGAGTTCCGCGGATGTAGCGAGTTCCTAAGCGTAGTGGTCCCGCTCAATGAGCAGGCTCCATGTACGTTTCCGACCGCCGAACCGTTTTCGGTACTGGCATGGATGAACGCGCCAGAGCCCGAGCCATTGAATCCGAAGCTGCCGAATCCGTCAGGCGGAGCGCATGCTCTCAGCGTGAACGTGCCTGAGTAGCTCGCGCTAAAGGCTCCGCCACTCGCCTTGATCGCGGCACCGTGCGGTTGCGCATGAATCGGAATATTCGGCATGGCGGAGCACCCCACAAGAGCCAATATTGCGATTGCAAAAATCGAGCGCATCATTCCGTCCTCACGTTTCTTGAAAAAGTCGAGTTCGGGGAAAGGCAATCAGCCTGGACCGAGCCGTTGACTACCTTGGCTGGACGCGGTTTCAGAAGTTTAACGATCCACTCCAACTGTCGGTGTACGTCCCATCGGCCTTGCAACTAAAGGTAATATGGCCCCCGCCGCTCGCGCGCTTAAATCTTCCAGTCCCTCCGCCAACGGTGTAAAAAAGGCCACTGCCACGGAGGTCGCATATTTGAGTTGTTCCGGTCAAATAAACTAGAATGCTGTTGCCCGGATAAAGTATACTCGTCAGAGTTGCCTTGCCTCTCAGATTGCAGTTGAATCCCGTCGCCCACTGAACTGAGCCGACCTCCGTGCTGCGGCGAAGGAACGAAGCCGATCCCTTCCCGGTGAAGCTGATTTTCTGGTTCTCGAAGCAGAATTCTCCGTTGGTCTCGGTGCCCGCATACGTTGCGCTAAAGGCCCCGCCGTTATTGCGTGACGCGGATCCCACTGGTTGCAAATGAGTCGGAACACTGGGAACCGCGGCGCATCCCGCAAGCAGCAATACGGCAACAGCGGAAATCAGACGTATCATTTTCGCCCTCGCTCGTTCACGACAATACCGAACTCGGGCGCAAGGTTGCTTGTCGCAATCAAAACCTTTCGCCGGTTTTTTGGGCGTTCTGCGAGCGTTCGATGCTGCCTCTTCCACTCCGCGAGACTCGAACAATGGGAGCCTGAAGGCCCAGGTCCATCTGTGCGGTCCTAGCCCTGCGCCCGATCGCGCCGACCAGTCGCTCGCCAAAAACATCACGCGATAAGAACCGCCGGGGGTCCCAAAACTTCGCGCTCGTCGAAAACCCCCGGTCCCCTTACCGAGGTCACGCCGAGGTCACGTCCGTTGCCTGACATCCGATGTTGTCGGCTGACATGACGACGCGATCACGCTAAAAAGAAAACACCCCGCCACTTAAAGTAACGGGGTGTCAGCGTCTTGACGAATTACAAAACCGCCGCTCTACCAACTGAGCTACGTCGGCGCAGACCTTGGAACATATTGGACGAAGGCGCTCGGCTCCCCGCTGACAGCGCGACCAAGCGACTGTCGGTCGTCTGAGATCGTGTTAGAACGGGCAACTCTTTAGCGCTATGATCAAGACGCATTGGCGACGGACTGTCGCCGCTATCGGGCTTTCAGCTACATTGATCCTCTCCGCGGTCGCCGCGACGCATTCGCGAAACGACGCCTACCAAATGCCGGCAGCACCTGAGTCGCCGATGCCGACCTTCACCGTCATGCCGACAGGCAGCGCAAAACCATCGCCGCGTCCGAGCGCTAGCCCGCGCAAGTCGCCGACGCCTTCGCCCACGCCGACTTTTTAGAGCCAGACCGCGGCGGTAAGAAGCCGAGCTTCGCTCGGCCTACTACATCATGTTGAGTGAAATGCAACGCCCCCGGCGATGGCCGAGGGCGTTTTGCGTTGATTGCGCGAGCGGCCGGTTATTTGACGATGATCACCGTACGCATGCCGTTCGAGTTATAGTGGAACGCGCAGCCGACCATGTAGAAGCCGGGCATACCGGTATTGTAGATGACGGACTTCGTGCCCGGATTGAGAGCGCCGGTGCTGAAGTTTACCGTTCCGATCGCGGTGCCGGCCGGCGACTTCGTCGAGCTGCCGTTGAAAAGCTGCGGCCATGGCGCCATGTTCCGCGTTGCGTCGCCCAAGAAGCTCAGCGTGTGAGGCCGGACCGTGTCGACGTTGAAGAAATGGACCGACGTCGCGGCGGGAAGCGAGATGACTTCAGACGTCGTCGAGGTCTTGCCCTTGAAGTAGCCGAGCACGACGCCGTACCTCGGGCTCGTAAACGGCGCTTCGCCGGTCAAACGGATGCCGACCGCTATTGCCGACGTCGAAATGTCGACGCCGTCTTCGTTAAATCCGACGTTCATGACATTCTGCGATGGCGCCGGAACGATCGGCGACGACGCCGAGGAACCGTGTGCGCTGCATCCGGCCAATAGCAGCGCCGCGAGGACGAACGAACCGACCGCGTACTTCATTCCAAACGCCTTTCTTGAAGCGATAGCACCACACGACTCTACCGTCGGCTGCTGAAAATTCAATTAATCGAAAATTCGCGCCTGTGATGAGTCCCCGGACGAAGGTCCCGGGCCCGGCGCGAAATCACTGCGTCCGTCGGCTATTCTAGCAGTTTGAGCTGCCTCGACGCATCGTCGACAGGCGCAGGCGTGATGTCGAGCAGATCCATCATCTGACGCGCGTTCGTCACCGCCTGCCCGTTCCGATGGTTATTGAAGAACACGTACGTCTCGTCCGTCTGCTCGATGATCTCGCCGATGCGCGGCAGCCACTCGACGAGTTCGTCGGTGGAATACGTGTAGTCGTAACGCTCGGCCGCGCTGCGCTCTTGCTTCCACCATTTCGCCGCGTTGCGTCCGTGGAATCGTACGTAGCCGATCGTCGACGTCGTCTGCGCGTCCGGTTTGACGAGCGACTCGAAACGCGGCTCATCGACGTTGCACCACCCGATATCGAGCGCGCTCAAGATGCGCAAGACCGAATCTTTCTGCCAGTCGCGATGGCGGAACTCCGCGACGAGGCGCAGATCGGACCAGTCCTTGCGGAGCAGTTCGAGCCGGCCGAGCGCCTCACGCGTCGGGCGGAACGAATTCGGAAACTGTGCCAGCACCGCGCCGAGCTTGCCGGCGCGGATCAGCGGTTCGAGGCATGCCCGGAACGAGAGCAGTTCGGACTCCTCGGGCGATGCATCAGCCGGCACGTGCGTGACGCTGCCCGGCGCCTTTACCGTGAAACGAAAATCCGCCGGCGTCCGATGCGCCATCGATTCGAACATCGACGGCTTCGGGATCGCGTAGTAGGTGCTGTCGATCTCGACCGCGGAGAATCGCTCCGCATAGTAGTCGAGCATCGACGCCGGACGGATGCCGAACGGATAGAACGGTCCGACCCAGTCGCGGTATGAGAAACCACACGTGCCGACACGGAGCATGTAAGCTGGATTGGGCGCGGAGATGGCGACGGCCCTGTGGGTTGGCCGCGGCGGTCGAGCTAAAGCTCGACCGCTACGGGTCTAAAGATGTCGATGACGCGATGTCAGATCTCGAGCTGCCAGGGATTCCAGAACGGGGTCACGGCCGTCGCCGGATAGTAGTTCTTGAGGTCGAGGTTGACGACGTCTTGCTGTTGCGCGAACGAGAGCATGATGATCGGGACGTCGTTCGCGAGTATCTCTTGTATGCGCCCGAAATCGGCGCGCCGCTCGTTCCGGTCGTACGTCGAGAGCTCGGCTCGCTCGAGCGCATCGAGCGATGGGTTGCAGTAGCGGTAGACGTTCCAGCCGGCCGGCGGCCGCATGTCGCACATGAACTGCGTCGAGTCGTCCGGGTCGACGCCATTCACCCAGCCTTCGATGACCGCGTCGAACTTGCCGGTCGCTTCGATCCCGCCGAATGAGGATGAAGAGTCGAGCACGTTTTCGCTGAAGTTGCGGATGACGACGTCGACGCCGACGGCGCGCCAATCCGACTGGACGATGCGCTCGGTCGTCGCCGACCCCGCGATGCCGTCGCTGACGAGCACGATGCGAAGCGGGTGCCCGCCTTTCGATCGGATTCCATCCGGACCGACCTTCCAGCCGGCTGCGTCAAGCGTCGCGCGCGCCTTTGCGGGGTCGAACTCGTAATGTTTGACGCCCTCATCGCGAGCCCACGAAGACGGCGCTTGATCCGTATCGGCGGACACGTTGACGCCGTTCGCGTCTTCGCTCACGATGGCGGCGCGATCGGTCGCGTACGCGAGCGCTTGGCGGACCTGGCGGTCGGAGACGACGGGCGACGCCGTATTGAAACCGATGTCGAGGAAGTAGTTGAACTGATACAAGTAGATCGTCGTCCCCGGAATACCGTGGAGCTGCGGCTCTTGGTGACCGAACGCCCCATAGTAGAAGTCGATCTTGTGCGCTTTGAGATCGGCGAGGATCTTGTCACCGTCCGGCTGCCATTCGAAATCGACTTCCTTGAGCTGCGGCAAGCCGCGCCAGTACGAGCGGTTGGCGACGAGCTTCACGTGCGAACCGTCGACAGAATCGACCCGGAACGGACCGGTGCCGATCGGCGCGCGGTTGAACGGCGTATGGTCGATCGACTTGTACTTCGACAAGATGTGAGCGGGGAGTACCGCATACGCGGTGCTCGACATCGCGAAGAAGGTCGAGATGAACGGCGCGTACGGCCGGCGCAGATGGACGACGACCGTATACGGATCGGGTGTGTCGATCGACGTGATGAGATCGTAGCCCTGCCGCACCGGAATGGCATTGTTGGGGTTCATGATCACGTGCCACGTGAACACGACGTCGCGTGCGTCGAACGCTTTGCCGTCCTGCCAAAGGACGCCGTGGCGCAGGTGATACACGATCGTCCGGCCGTCGCCGCTGATGCCGCCGTTGGCGAGCGTCGGCACCTCGGTGGCGAGCTCGGGGATCATCTGGCCGTCATCGCTCCAGTTGAAGAGATGCCCGGCCCAGAACATCGAGAGATCGGTATCGATCGATTCCTGGCCCAACAGCGGGTTGAGCGTGTCCGGCGTCGACGTCGTCTCGATTCGCAGCACGCCCGGGACCGTCCATTGGTTGACCCGGTCGCCGATCGCGGCGAGCGCATCTGCGCGATTCCCGCATCCGCCGGCGGCGAGCGAAGCGACAAGCGTGAAGAACGCCAAGACCCTGCCGATGCTGCGCGAGGTGTTCATGCCGGCTCCTCATGGTTCTCGCGCATCGTGTGCGTTTCGAGCAGTTCGATGCACGCTTCGGGCGGCAGCGGCTGGCCGAAGTGATAGCCCTGACCCTCATCGCATCCGAGCCGCAGGAGCTGCGCGAGCTGCGCGGGCGTTTCGACGCCTTCGGCGATGACGTGCATCCCGAGGCTGCGGGCTAGGGCGACGATCGCGGCCGCGATCGCTTCGTCGTAGCGGTCGGTCGTGATGTCGCGGACGAAGGTCCGATCGATCTTGAGGCTGTCGATCGGGAAGTTCTTGAGGTAGCCGAGCGAGCTGTACCCGGTGCCGAAGTCGTCGATCGAGATCCCCACGCCCATCTCGCGCAGGTTGCGCAGCGTCAACACGCTGCCGGGGATGTCGCTCATGAGGAGCGTTTCCGTCAGCTCGATCTCAAGCGCGCTCGGCGTGATTCCCGTCTCCTCGATGACGCGCTCGATGATAGATTCGAGCTGCCGCGTCTGGATCTGACGCGCCGAGATGTTCACCGTGACGCGCTGGACGTCGTAGCCTTGGTCGATCCACGACTTCTGCTGCGCACATGCGGTCCGCAGCACCCACTCGCCCAGCTGGACGATGATGCCGCTCTCTTCGGCGACCGGGATGAACTCTTCGGGCAGGACCAGACCGAGCTCGGGGTGATGCCAGCGCAGCAGCGCCTCGAACCCGAGCAGCTTGCGCGAGCGCAATCCGACGAGCGGCTGGTAGTGCAGGCGGAACTCGCCGCGCTCGAGACCACGTCGCATATCGGCTTCGAGCGCCATGCGGCGCGACGCCGACTCGACGATGTCGACCGTGAAGTACTGGATGTTGTTGCGGCCGTTGCCTTTCGCGAGGTAAAGGGCGGCGTCGGCATTCTTGATGAGCGTGTCGACGTCGTTGCCATCCTGCGGGAAGACGCTGACGCCGACGCTCGACGTGCAGAACACCTCTTCGCCTTCGAGCTCGAACGGCTTCTCGAACGCGCTGTGGACGTTCGAAGCGATGGCGAGCAAGTCGCTCGGACTCGCGACGTCACCGGCGACGATGATGAACTCGTCGCCGCCCGAGCGGGCGACGGTGTCGGTTGCGCGGACGACGCCGCGAAGCCGCTCTGCTACTTTGCGCAGCAGCTGATCGCCGTACGTGTGCCCGCGCGTGTCGTTGACGTTCTTGAAACGGTCGAGGTCGAGGAAGAGGACCGCGACGAATCCGCCATGTCGCTGCGCGTACGCCATCGAGTGTTCGAGGCGTTCGTTGAGCATCGTCCGGTTCGGCAATCCGGTGAGCGCATCGTGGTGGGCGAGATACGCGAGCCGCGCCTCCGCGAGCTTGCGCTCGGTGACGTCGACGATCGTGCCGATGATGCGCGTCGGGTTTCCGTCGGCGTCGGTCGAGAACTCGGCTTGCTCTTGGACGTGGCGCACGTCGCCCGATGCGGTGACGATACGGTGGTCGATGCGATACGGTTGGCCGCTCTGCTCGAAGACGCCGACCGCTTCACGAAGTTTCGGAGCGTCCTCGGCGTGGTCGAAGCGGCGGATGTCGTCCTCCGGCGCGGACGAGAGCGGCACGTCGAAGATGCGGTAGAGCTCCGCCGACCAGGTCGTCTTACCGCTCTTGAGGTCCTTGGCCCAATTGCCGACCCCGGCCAGCCGCTGCGCGCTGACGAGCGTCTTGTTCGCCTCGGTGATCTCTGCCATGAAATACTGCTCGACGCGACGGCTCGATCGCCGGATGCTCATGATCGTCAAGCCGAAGAAGACGGTGAGCAGCGCGATCTCGACGATCGCCGTGAGGATCCGAAGCCGGGCATCGTGCACCGATTGCGCTACTTTTGCGTCAAGGAGATTGTTGAGCGACGTGACGTCGTCGCCGAGGGTCGTGAGGAGCAGCTCGCCGGTGCGCTGGCGATCCTGAGCTGCGGCGCCGGTCGGGTTTGCGACGAGCCTCGATGCGACCGTCGTCATCCATTGGCCATGGATGCGCTTGATGTCGTTGAGGTATTGTCCGGAGCCGGGGACGTCGACCGCCCACATGTAGCGCTGAAGGCGCGCGAACTGGCGGTCGTACTGCTGGTGCGCCGTCGTGAACGACGGCAGGTACTGCGCGTCTTTCGTGCTCGTATAGCCGCGAAGCGCCGACTCTTCACGGAAGAGCGATTCGAGCACTTGCCACGTGATCTGACGGGCGACGTAGAACTGCTGCGAACGGGCGAAGGCGCTCGATATACCTAGATAATTGTAGGCCGCGACCGCGGCGGCGAGCACGATGAGCAACGCGACGACCGCGCCGCGACGGCGTGGATTAGTCGCGGACGATAGGTAATCGAGCGTGCGCTGCATCCAGGGTGCTGCTGGGGTCACGCTCGTGAGACAGGGATTTGAGCTCGCGCGTGACGACTGTCGCCGTCTCTATCGGCATCTGCCCCGAGCGTGACGCCAATCACACGAAAAGGCGCCGGTCACCCAGCGCCTTTCCCTTTTTCAGCGGTTGGTGTTTCCAACCCCTAGTACAGGTCGACTTCGCTCAGATTCTTCTCGATCTTCCGCTTGACGCGCTGGAGCGCGTTGTCGATCGACTTCACGTGGCGGTTCAGGTCGCGAGCCATCTCTTGATAGGACTTGCCTTCGAGATAGCTCAGCAGCACCTGCGACTCGAGGTCGCTCAGGTTCTCCTGGATCCGTTCCTTGATGTCTTCCGACACTTCTTGCGTGATGACGAGTTCTTCCGGATCAGACATCTTCGCGCTCGCCATGACGTCGAGGAGCGTTCGTTCGCTGTCCTCGTCGTAGATCGGCTTGTTGAGCGAGATGTACTGGTTGAGCGGGATGTGCTTCTGCCGGGTCGCCGTCTTGATGGCGGTGATGATCTGGCGCGTGATGCACAGCTCCGCGAAGGCGCGGAACGACGAGAGTTTATCGGCCCGGAAGTCACGGACGGCCTTGTAAAGGCCGATCATGCCTTCCTGGATGATGTCCTCGCGATCTGCACCGATGAGGAAGTAGCTCTTCGCTTTGATGCGGACGAAGTTCTTATATTTGTTGAGCAGGAACTCCATGGCGAGGTTGTCGCCACATTTCGCTGCATTTACGAGTTCTTCGTCGGCTCGCTCGCTGTAGTCCAGGGTTTCTTCTGTCGGGTGAAGTGCCCCCAAGTATCTCTTACCCCCTGATATTTGCTCGGCTTTCGTCGCCGAAGCAGCCCTCGTACGATTATAGGGTTCGTCGCTCGGTTCGTCAAGCGACCGGCGTTTGTGCCCTTTGTCGCACCGCTTCGAAAAGCGCTATTGCGGCGGCCGAGGAGGCGTTCAATGACTTGACTTTGCCACGCAAAGGGATTTGGGCCAGCCGATCGCATTTCTCGCCGACTACGCGCGATAGGCCTTTTCCTTCTGCTCCGACCGCGATAACACAGCGTCCACGCATGTCCATTTGAGTATACGCAGCCGCGCCGGCTTCGGTCGACAGGCCGTAGACCCAGCACCCGTCGGCCTTCAGGTCTTCAATCGCACGGACCAGATTCGGGACACTGGCGACCCGCATGTGTGATGCTGCGCCTGCGGCCGCCCGGCGAGCAGCAGGGGTGACGCCGGCTGCCCGGCGGTCGGGAATGACCACGGCGGTCGCTCCCGCCCCTTCGGCGTTTCGCAGGACGGCACCGAGATTTTGGGGATCTTCGATGTGGTCGAGGACGACGACGAGCGCGTCCGGGGTCGATTTGACCTTCGCTCTGACTTCATCCCAACGCGCATAGACATAGCGTTTCACGACGGCAGCGACGTGTTGGTGCCGCTCGGTTCCGAAGCGCCGAAATGCTTCTTCGCCTTCTATCTGCACCGCAACGCCCGCCAACTTCGCGGACCGCACGATGGCTTGCACCGCCGGATCGCCGGTGCGCGCTTTGCCGATGATGACTTTATCGATGCGTTCGCCGGCCGCAAGTGCCTCGGCGACTGCGTGGACGCCGGCTATCGCTTCTCCCAAAGAGCCGTTGGAGCGGTCGACCTTTATGGTCGACCGCGGCGCGTTACGTCGACCCATCCAACGACCACTCGGTGCCCGCCTTGCCGTCCTTGATCGACACGCCCGCTTTCGTCAGCTCCGCTCTCAGCTCGTCCGACTTCTTGAAGTCTTTCGCGGCTCTCGCTTGATCGCGTAGCGCGATGACGGCGTCGATCAACTCAGCATCCGTCACCGACGAGGCGCCATCGCTGACAATGGCCGTGAGCAGCTCGCGTGCTTCCCCCGATAACCCCTTATCGGCGCGCGACCTCATGACGGCCGGAAGGCCGAGTGCACGAAGGCACCGCTCGGCCAGAGCCGCCGCCGCGGCCGGCGACCCTTCGCCGCGCATCGCGGCCGCGCGTTCGTCGCGGATGCGCCTGACGAGCCAGCCGAGGGCGCCGGCCGTGTTAAGGTCATCGTCGAGGAAGGCGTCGAACTCATCTGTCGCAAGGTCGGGAAGCAGTCCAGATCCATCTCGACCGAGCGCGGTCGTCGATGCGGCGGTTCTGAGCGCATCGACGTTGTCATAGAGCCGTCGTAATCCCTCGGTCGCCGCACCGATCGCCTCTTCGGTGAAGTTCGTCGGCTTGCGATACCCGGTCTGCAAGAACAAGAAGCGGATCGCAGCCGGTTCGTATTTCTCGAGCATGTCGGTGAGCGGCGTGAAGTTGCCGAGCGACTTGCTCATCTTCTGCCCGTCGACCATCATAAGACCGGCATGCATCCAGTAGCGGGCCATCGGATGTTTTCCCGTGACCGATTCGGTCTGCGCGACCTCGTTCTCGTGGTGCGGGAAGATGAGATCGGTCGCGCCGCCGTGGATGTCGAACTGATCGCCGAGATAACGGCGCGCCATCACCGAGCACTCGATATGCCAGCCCGGCCGGCCCGGACCCCATTGGCTTGGCCACGACGGCTCGCCCGGCTTTGCTTTTTTCCAGAGGGCGAAGTCCATCGGGTCGCGCTTATCCTCGCGTTTGGCGACGCGCGCGCCCGCTCGCAGCTCTTCGAGGTCGCGGTTGCTCAACTCGGAATAGCGCGGGAAGGATTGGACCGAGAAATAGACGCCGTCACCCGTCTCGTATGCGTCGTCGCGCGCGACGAGCGCCGCGATGATATCGACGATGTCCGCCATCTCGCGCGTCGCGTACGGCTCGACGTCCGGCGGCTCGATCCCGAGGATCTCGGCGCACTTCTTATACTCGCCGTAGTAGCGATCGACGATCTGTTGCCACGGCACGTTCTCGGCCGCCGCGCGCTCGATGATCTTGTCCTCTATGTCCGTGACGTTCTGGACATACGTCACCTTGTAGCCGCGATTGCGCAGATGGCGGCGCAGCACGTCGAACGTGAGGAAGGTACGTGCGTGGCCGAGATGCGGGTGGAAGCTCGGCGTCATGCCGCAGACGTAGATACCGGCCGAGCCGCTCGTGCGCGGCTCGAAAGGTTCGACGCTCCTCGTCAGGCTGTTATAGAGCCGAAGTGCCATGCTGCCCTTCGGTGGTACGGATCCGCGCCTCGAGCGCATCGATCCGCGCGGTGAGCGCCGCGATGTCTTCGACCTCCGGATCCGGCATGTCGACTTGCGGTATGATCGGTTCCGCGACTCGTTTTCCGTCTTGCATGACGACGCGGCCGGGCACGCCGACGACGGTCGAATCCGAAGCGACCGATTTCACGACGACCGCGCCTGCGGCGATCTTCGAGCGCGCGCCGATGACGATCGCGCCGATGATCTTCGCCCCCGCACCGCAGACGACTCCGTCTTCAAGCGTCGGATGACGCTTGCCGCGCTGCAAGCTCGTGCCGCCGAGCGTCACGCCTTGGTAGAGCGTGCAATCGCGTCCGATCTCAGCGGTTTCGCCGATGACGACGCCCATGCCGTGATCGATGAAGAGACCCGACGCGATCTCGGCGCCCGGATGGATCTCGATGCCGGTGAAAAACCGCGTCCACTGCGACATGACGCGAGGCAGTACGGGAACGCCTAAACGGTAGAGCGGATGCGTCAAGCGGTGCCAGAAGATCGCGTGGAAACCGGAATAGCACAGGAGCACTTCCAGCCAGTTGCGCGCGGCCGGGTCGCGTTCGAAACAAGCGCGCCAGTCGCGGCGGATGCACTGGAAGAACGATTCGTGACGCATGGAAGTCCTGCTCTAAGGTGACGGGTGAAACGCGTGATGGGCGGCTGGAGCCGCGATCAACAACAGCAGCAGGACGAGCAGACGCAGCAGCAACCGGGGCAGAACATCCGAAGGAGGCGCGTCACCATTGTCATCACGCACGCTAGTTTGGTGCGAGGTTCACGAATCCTGCGACAGCGCGGAGGTGATGCGCGACGCGACGCGTGCGGGGCCGAGCAGCGGCAAGAGCAACGGCAGCTCGATGCCATGTTCCATCCCCGTCACCGCAAGTCGTATGGGCTGGAAAAGCGCCTTGCCTTTGACGCCGTGACGACGGCCCAATTCGTTGAGCCTTTCTCTTGACGTCGCATTCTCGAACCCGTCGGCGTTCGAACGGCGCGCGACCTCGGCAAGTTCGGCCACGAGCGATCGCGCCGATCCTTCCTTGAGCACGTCGCGCGCCGCATCGCCGAGCGTGACGTCGTCGCGCAGCAGTTCCTCGACCGCGGGTGCGACGTCGCTGAGGATCTCGACGTGATCGCCGATCGCGGCCGCGAGCCGTTTTCGCCACCTCGCGTCGCCAAGCTCGGGCGCTTGCACGACGCGCGGATCGCGAGCGGCCCACTCGATGAAGAGGGCCGCCCGTTCCTCGAGCGGCAGCGCGCGCACGTAGTGCGCGTTGAACCAGCGCAGTTTCGCGTGATCGAAGACGGCCGGGCTTTTGCTCACGCGCTCGATCGAAAATGCGCGCGCGAGCTCGTCAAGCGTGAAGAACTCGCGATCGTCTCCTGGCGACCAACCGAGGAGCGCCAGATAGTTGACGAGCGCCGGCGCCACGAAACCCTGTTCCCGGTACTCGCTCAGAGCGGTCGCGCCGTGCCGCTTCGACAGTTTCTGATGGTCGGGCGCGAGGATCATCGAGACGTGCGCGAAGAGCGGCAGCGGAAGTCCGAGTGCCTCGTAGAGGCTCACCTGCCGCGGCGTGTTCGGCAGATGTTCGTCGCCTCGGATCACGTGCGTGATCGCCATCTCGCTGTCGTCGATGACCGCGGCGAAGTTGTAGGCGGCATTGCCGTCGGACTTGACGATGACGAAATCGCCGATCGAGCCGGCGGGGAAGTGGACCGAGCCGCGCACGAGATCTTCGACGTAGACGTCGCGCTCGGGCATCTGGAAGCGGATCGCCGGTTTACGGCCTTCGCTTTCGAACGCGCTGCGCTGCGCGTGCGTCAGCTCGCGGCAGCGGCCGGAATACTTCGGCGCGAGGCCGCGCGCCTCGGCGGCCGCACGGTCTGCCTCGAGTTCTTCCGGGGTGCAGTAGCACGGATACGCGGCTTCGATTTCCAGCAGGCGTGCCGCAGCGAGACCGTAGCGATCGCGCCGCTCGGTCTGGCGATACGGCCCGTACGGCCCGCCGCGATCGACGCCCTCATCCCAATCGAGGCCGAGCCAGCGCAGATCGTCTTCGATGACCCGCTCCGACTCGATCGACGAGCGGGTGAGATCGGTGTCTTCCGATCGCAGCACGAGCGTGCCGCTGCGTCCACGCGCGAACAGATAGTTGAAGAGCGCCGTGCGTGCGCCGCCGACGTGGAGCGAGCCCGTCGGAGCAGGGGCGAAGCGGACGCGGACGAGGGCGCTCACCGCTTGTCTTCGAGGAGCGCGATGGCGTACGCCTCGATCCCGTCGCCGCTGCCTGTGAAGCCGAGTCCTTCGGTGCGCTTCGCTTTGACGCTGACGCGCCCGACCTCGATGCCGATCGCAGCAGCGAGCTCGTCGCGCATGCGCGCGACGTACGGGGCGAGCGACGGCCGCTCGGCGACGATCGTGCAGTCGACGTTGCCGACAGCGAAGCCGGCGTCCGAGACGAACCCAACCGCCTGGTGCAGCAGCTCGACACTGCGCGCGCCCGCGAACTTCGCATCTCCGCTCGGGAAGTGCGTGCCGCAGTCGCCGAGCGCCGCGGCCCCGAGGATCGCGTCGATGACCGCGTGCGCAACGACGTCCGCGTCCGAGAAGCCCTCGAGCCCGCGGCCGAACGATATCTCTACGCCCGCGAGGATGAGCGGACGATCCGCGACGAGCGGGTGCGCGTCGTAGCCGAGTCCAGCTCTCATGCCGTCGACGCCGCCCGGCGCCGTACGATCTGCTCCGCGACGATGAGGTCATCGGGCGTCGTGATCTTCAGATTGTCGTACGAGCCTTCGACGACGCTCACTTGCCCGGTACCGGCCCATTCGACGAGCATCGCATCGTCGGTGGCGACGAACCCTTCTGCTTCCGCCGCTGCGTACGCGCGGACGAGCGCGTCGACCGAAAATGCCTGCGGTGTCTGCGCCGCCCAAAGCGTCTCGCGTGGAAGACTGCGCGTGACGACGCCACCCTCGCTCACTTGTTTGATCGTGTCCTTCACCTGGACCGCCACGACGCTCGCGCCGCTCAACCGAGCCGCTGCGAGCGATCGCTCGACCATGTCTTCCGTCACGAACGGGCGCGCGCCGTCGTGGATGACGACGTAGTCGGCATCGGGCATCGATGCGCGCAAGCCCGCGAGTACGGAATCTTGACGCCGATCGCCGCCGGTGACGACGGCGCGGAGCTTCGACGCGCACGTCGCCCGCGCGAGCCGCTCGCACTCCTCGCGCTCGTCCGGCTCGCACACGACGACGACATCGTCGACGCAGCCGCAGTGCGCGATGACGTCGAGACACCACGAGACGACAGGTTTGCCGCAGAGATCGAGGAGCTGCTTGCGCACGCCGAGCCGCGAGCCGCGCCCGGCTGCCGCGACGATGGCGGTCACGTGGTTCAACGCTTCAGTTTCGCGAAGATCATCCGGCCGGCGGCGGTCTGCAGCACCGACGTCACTTCTATGCCGACCTGCTCGCCCTTCCGCTCGCGCCCGTTCTCGACGACGACCATCGTGCCGTCATCGAGGAACCCGACGCCCTGGTTCTGCTCCTTGCCTTCCTTGATGATGCTAACGGCCATCTCTTCGCCGGGCAGGGCGACGGCCTTCACGGCGTTGCTCAGCTCGTTGATGTTGAGGACGCCGACGCCTTGGAGCTTCGCGACGCGGTTGAGGTTGTAGTCGTTCGTCAAGATCTTGCCGCCGCGACGGCGCGCGAGCGTGACGAGTTTCGCGTCGACGTCATGATCTTCGGTCTGCTGATCGACGACGAGGAACTCGCGGCTGGCCGCCCGCAGGCGCTCGAGCACTTCCAGACCGCGTTTGCCTCGCGCTCGCCGGATGGGATCCGCCGAATCGGCCAGCATCTGCAGCTCGCCGAGGACGAAGCGCGGCACGACGAGCGGACCATCGACGAAGCCGCTGCCGACGATGTCGACGATGCGGCCGTCGATGATGACCGAAGTGTCGAGCAATTTCTCTTGGACGGTCGACGACCGCCTCGCGCGCTGGCGTCCGATACGAAATCCGAGAAACGCGAAGAATGCGACGATCGGCAGCCAGAGCGCGTAGAACGGCTCCGGGCCGTAGCGTTCGAACATGTGGAGGTCCTGATACGCCCCGCGCACCGAGAACATGATGATAAGACCGATGAGCAGCCCGATCGCGCCCGACAGCGCCTCGGACGCCGACATGCCGCCGAGGCTGAGCTCGACGACCGATGCCGCGCGGTCGAGGATGCGGCCGATCTGCGGACTGACGAAGAACGCGATGAGCGCGAGCGCGAGCGCGCCGCCCCATTCGATGATGTCGTCCTCGCTCGGCGTGAGGTGCGCGACGAAGCGCGCTACCATCCAACCGATAAGTCCGGCGAGGACGGCGATAGTGGCTCGCGCAAGGCCGCTCAAGCGATCGGCACTCCCTTCGAAGTTCGTTCCGACGGTTCGTCGATCTGCGGGACCAGGAACTCCGCGCAGACGTCGTTGGCGAGCAGGCGACCCGTGGCGGTCAGCCTCGCTCCATGCCCATCTGCTTCGAGAAGGCCCCTTGCTGAGCATTTTTTTATCGCGGCCGCGAACGCGACGGATATATCTATTCCGAAGCGCTTGAGGAAGTCCGCATCGCCGATGCCGTCCGCCGTTCGCAGCGCGAGCATCGCCGCCTCGCCTATCCTGCGCCCTCGTTCGAGGCGTTCGAACACGGCGCGCGGCGACGAGCCCTTCTCGATGGCCGCGCAATACGCGTCGAAATCGCGCTCGTTGCGGTAGCGCTCGCCGTTATCGTATCCCGCCGCAGACATACCATACGCGATGCAGTCCCGCTGACGCCAGTAGCCGACGTTGTGTTCGCAGCGATGTCCGGGGCGTGCGAAGTTCGACAGCTCGTAATGTTCGAATCCGGCGGACGAGAGGCGCGCATCGGCCTCGGTCAGCATATCGGCGACCGCGTCGTCATCGGGAAACGCCGCCGGCTCCCTCGCATGCCACGCGGCGTACGGCGTCGACGCTTCGATCGTCAGTCCGTAGACGGAGATGTGATCCGGCTCCAGCGCGATCGCGCGATCCAGCGACGTCGCGAACGATCCCGCCGTCTGACCCGGCGCGCCGGCGATGAGATCGATGGAGACGCTGTCGAACCCGGCACGTCGCGCCGCGCGAGCGAACGCTTCCGCTTGCGAAGCGGAGTGATCGCGGCCGAGCCGATGAAGCTCGCCGTCATCGAGCGACTGGACGCCGATCGAGACCCTCGTGACGCCGGCGTGCCGCCACTTCGGAAGGTCATCGACGTTCCGGCTCGGGTTCGCTTCGAGCGAGCACTCGATCGAGCCCGGTCGTATTCCGAAACGCTCGAAGAGCTGATCGAGCAGCCGCTCGAGACGATTCGCCTCGAGCGCGCTCGGCGTTCCACCGCCGAAGAAGATCGTCCGCACCGGTTTGTCCGGCAACGGACTTCGTTCGATCTCGGACGCGAGCGCAGACGTGTAGCGTTCGACGCGCTGTTGGACGTGACGCACGACCGCGAAATCGCAATACGGGCAGATGCGATCGCAAAACGGCAGGTGGACGTAGCAGCCGGCCGTGTCGTCGGAGACGGCGGCGTATCTGTCGGAGCTCATATCCGGCTCACACGATGAAGACAGTGCCGACGACTCCGGGCCCGGCGTGCGTGCCGACTGTCGGCCCGATCGTGCTGATGTAAAGCGATCCAAGGTCAGCCGCGGCCGAGATCCGGCCAGCGACGCTTTGAGCGAGGTCCGGCGCCATGCTGTGGATCACGGCGACGCGAGCGCCGTGCGTCCCCGAGAGACGCGCGGTCGCGATGTCGACGATCTGATCGACCGCTTTTTGGAACGTCCGGACCTTTGCATGTTCTTTGAGCGTGCCGTCGACCATCGTCAAGATCGGCACGATCTTGAGGACGTTGCCGACGAGTCCGCTCAGCTGCCCGATCCGGCCGCCCCGCGCCAAGTACGTCAGCGACGGGATCGTCGCGAAGAGCTGCACCTTCGGCACGTCGGCGCGCAACGCGGACCCTATGGCGTCGGCGTCTTCCCCGGCCGCGGCTCGACGCGCAGCGTCGAGTGCGAGAATGCCGATTCCGGCGCTCACAGACCGAGAATCGAGGACGTCGACCTTGCCGTCGCCGATCTCGTTCGCGGCGATCGCCGCGGCGTTGATCGTGCCCGACAACGTCGCAGGCAAGTGGATGGATATGATGCGGTCGGCGCCGCCGTCAAGCAGACGCCGATATGTCTGGGCGAAAAGCGCGGGCGTCGGCTGTGCAGTGATGGGCGTCGTCGGGCTCGCTTCGAGCTTGCGGTAGAAATCCGCCTCGCTGAGATCGACGCCGTCGCGAAACTCGTCGTTGCCGAAACGGATGGTGAGGGGCACGACCTCGATCCCGTGCTGACCGGCGAGCGCGCCCAGATCCGACGTCGAGTCGGTGACGATCGCGACGCGGCCGCTCATCGGGCCGCCTCCGCGTCATTCGCCGGAGCGATCGCGCGGGCGATCGTGCCGACGAGGTCTTGGCGGACGGCGCGAACCGCCGCGCGACAAGCACTGACCACCGCTTTTTTGTCGGTGCGGCCGTGGCCGACGAAACTGACGCCGCGGACGCCGAGCACCGGCGCGCCGCCGTACTCGCGATAATCCATGCGACCGCGGATCTCGCGTATCTTCGGCCGCAGAAGGAGCGCGCCGATCCGCGCCGCGAGCGACGTCGTCGCAGCCTCCTTCAACGCGCCGAAGATGTATTCTCCCGCGCCTTCGGCCAACTTGAGGGCGACGTTGCCGACGAAGCCGTCGCAGACGATGACGTCGACGGACCCGAGCAGCAGGTCGCGTCCTTCGACGTTGCCTGCGAACTCGATCGGCGCGTCGGCGAGCAGCGGCGTCGCCGCATCGATGAGCGCGTTTCCCTTGCCCTCTTCCTCGCCGATCGAAAGCAGGCCGACCTTCGGCCTGTCGACGCCAAGCACGGCGCGCGAGTACGCGCTTCCCATGATGGCGAACTGGACGAGCCACTCGGGCTTGCAATCGACGTTCGCACCTGCGTCGAGCACGAGCATCGGGCCGTTGCGCGCGGGCCAGATGGTCGCGAAGGCAGGCCGGGCGATGCCGGCAAGCGGGCGCAGCCGTATCATCGAGAACGCGAGAAACGCTCCGCTGTTGCCGGCGGAAAAGACGGCGTCCGCCTCGCCGTCGCGGACGAGCTCGAATGCCTTTGCCATCGACGTCACTGCGCCGCGGCGCACGGCGGCGACGGGCGCTTCGTCCATCGCGACGGTCTCGGGCGCATGCACGATCTCGATCTTCGCGCCACGCGCTGCCTGCTCGACGAGCGGCGCGATCTGCTTCTCGTCGCCGACGAGGATGAAGCGCGCGTCGAAAGCGGCTGCCGCCTGGAGCGTGCCGGCGACGATCTCGCGCGGTGCGTTGTCGCCGCCCATGGCGTCGATCGATATGCGGGGCGATTCAGCGCTCAATCGATATCACAAATTCGGATGACGGCTGACCGCCGTAGTACGTCTCGACCGTCATGGAGGGATACGTCTCGTGGATGACGCCGGCGATGTCCTCGGCGTCTTTGAGTTTGCGGCTGCCGCCGTAGTAGATCGTCGCAAGGCCGGCATCGCCGGCGCCTGCAGACGCGATCATCGCTACCGCGATCGATGGAGCGTCGGCCCCGGCCACGAGTTTTTCCGCGGTTCCGTTGCGCGCATCGAGCGCGCCGACGAGTTGGCTGCGCTTGACCGCGACGCCGCCCATCTCCGCATCGCGGCCGGCTTGGAAGATCGAGCCGCTCGCGACGATTTGCGACTCTCCGGCTATGTCTTCCGCCGCCGGCGTCGCGTCTTCCGGCAAGTTGACGAGCGAGAACAGTGCGGCGACGCCGTCGACGACCGTCCGCGTCGGGATGACGACGACTTTCCGGTCGGTCAGTTCGCCGACCTGGCGAGCCGCGAGGACGACGTTCTTGTCGTTCGGCAATAGATAGACGACGGGTGCGAGCACTTTGTTGACGGCGACGAGCAGGTCTTTCACAGACGGGTTCATCGTCGCGCCGCCGAGCACGGTGACGTCAGCGCCGAGCTCCTTCGATATCTTCGCGAACCCTTCGCCGGGCACGACCGCGACGATTCCGCGCGGCTTCGCTTCGCGGTCGACGACGAGGACGTTGTGCTGGTCCTCCATGTTGTCGACTTTGAGCTTTTGGACGTCGCCGAACTTTCCCGCGACGCCGGCGACCTCTTGGGGATAGTCGGTATGGATGTGGACGCGTATCGCTCCGTCGCCGCCCGCGACGATGAGCGAGTCGCCGTGCGCCGTCAAGAGCGAGCGTAGCTGATCTTCGTTCGCGCTCGGTCCGACGATGACGAACTCGGTGCAAAAACGGTTCGACTCCACTTTTTGCCGGGCCGTGAACGTCGTCTTGCGCACCGGCTTGCGCGGGAACGCGGTCGTGTACGGCGCTCGACCGGGCAGCATCCGGATGACGCCCTCCATGAAGTAAAGGAAGCCGGCGCCGCCTGCGTCGACGACCTTCGCCTCTTTGAGGACGGCGAGTTGATCGGGCGTTCGTTCGAGCGCTTCTTGCGCGGCGTCGACGAGCGCGTGGAGGACGGGAATGAACGCGCGCTCGCTCACCGCGGCTTTGAACGCGGCGGCGTGCGCTGCCGCTGCGACCGACAAGATCGTGCCTTCGACCGGTTTGAGCAACGCCTGACGCGCGGCTTGAACCGCTTCGCCGAGGGCGGACGAGAACTCGATCGTGCGGACCGACTCCTTGTGCCGCACCGCATGCGCGAAGCCGCGGAACATCTGCGAGATGATGACGCCAGAATTGCCGCGCGCACCCATGAGCGCGCCCTGGGCTGCTGCGGCGGCGACTTTCGAGAGGTCCGGAGTTCGCGCTTTGCGCGCTTCGATCATCGCGCTGCGGACCGTGAAGAACATGTTCGTGCCCGTGTCGCCGTCGGGCACCGGGAAGACGTTGAGATCGTTGATGACGGTGCGGTACTTGCGCAAGAAATACGTGCCCGCGACGACGAAATCGGAAAATCGCCGTCCGTCACACGTCGTAACTTGCTCCACGTTGATGTCCCGCCCGTTTTTAGGCCCCTTGAAGGGCTTCTCAGCTTGTGGTATCATACGGGGGTTGTCGCGTTGCGACCTGTTGTTTTCAAAGGGATCAGCTCATGGCAAAACGTTGCGACGTATGCGGAAAAGGTCCGGTCGCAGGCAATAACGTCAGCCACTCGATGCGCAAGACGCGCCGGCGTTGGTTGCCCAATCTTCAATCCGTTCGCATCCGCGAGCGCGGCACCGTGAAGACCGCGAAGGTATGCACGGGTTGCCTCAAATCGAAGCGCGTCGCCCGCGCCGTCTGACCATACCCGATCATATTCTTGGAGCGGTCGACCTTTACGGTCGACCGCCGCAGTTTTTCCTAGGAGAAGTGTAGCGGTCGAGCTTTAGTGTAGGGTCTACACAGCTACGCTACACTTTGCGAGCCTGCGCGAGCTTGTGCAGGGGTGCCTTCCCGTTGAGCGCTTTGTGCGGTCGCTGGGTGTTGTAGAAGTTCGCGAAGTTGTAGATG